>DASXVL010000730.1:0-1735 GCA_036504255.1 Armatimonadota bacterium
CCGCCGACATGGGGTGTGAACCCCAACGCTATCGGCCTACCGCCCGTCCCGGAACGGTACGAGCCGGTGGAAGGCGTCAAACCCGTCGATCGCGGGCCGGATGGCCTGCGGCGCGTGAAGGAGCTGATGGGTGACCAGGGCCTGGTCGGGGTCTCTCTCACCAGCAGCCTCGTGCTTAGGTCCGAACAGGCCATTTACGACTATTACGACCACCCTGAGGTGTATGAGCGACTGGCTATGGAACGCATCGAGGAAGTGGAACGCCGTTTTGCTTACCTGATGTCGCTGCCGGTGCAGCCGGACTTCCTTTGCGTCGGGGGGTCAGGTACGCTGATCTTCCAAACGGTCGATATCTTTCGTCGCATCGCTCTCCCTGCAGTGAAGCGCGCTATCGCACTGGCCACTGCCGCGGGCATCCCCACCCACGTGCACTCCTGCGGGCCGGAGAAGGAATTGGTGCGCATATTGGCCGAAGAAACAACACTCACGGTGATCGATCCGCTAGAGCGTCCGCCCATGGGCGACTGTGTGCTCGCGGAGCTGAAGCGTCGCTACGGTGACAGCTTGACGCTGAAGGGGAACCTGCATACCACCGATGTCATGTTGCGCGGCACGGTTGACGATGTCGTTGCCGCGGCAAGGGAGGCCATCGATGATGCTGCCGCCGGCGGTCGTTTCATCCTCTCCACCGGCGACCAGTGCGGCCGTGACACCCCCTTCGAAAATCTGCACGCCATGATCGAGACCGCACGCAGCTATGGGCGTTATTAAGCGTGAGTTGTCGGCCACGCCAGGACATATACCAAATTGCGTCAGGAACGGCCCTCACCCCAACCCCTCTCCCAATTCTGGGAGAGGGGCCTCAGCGAGCGGGGCGTACGCAACGCAAATGGTATTAGCAGATGCGCGGGAGCAGATCGCCGGCCGGGGTATCGATGATGCGCAGGCTACCGAGCAGCGTGCGCAGGTGCACGCGACCGGCGTGGCCCTCCTGCACGCGACCGATGCGTACGGCGTCTTTGCCGAAGGGGTGGGCGTGTAACGCCGCCAGCGCGGCGTCGGCTTCCTCGGCGGGCACGATAATCACCATCTTGCCTTCGTTGGCGACGTGCAGCGGGTCGATGCCGAGCAGTTCACAGGCTACGCGCACGTCAGGGTGCACCGGAATGCTCGCATCGTCGATCTCTATGCACACGCCGGACTGGGTGGCCAGTTCGTTGAGCACCGCCGCCAGACCGCCACGGGTCGGGTCGCGCAGGCAGTGCACATTGGGGGCGACGTCCAAGAGCGCGGCGACCAGGCCGGCGAGTGGGGCGCAGTCGCTATGGATCTCCGAGGTGAATGCCAGTCCTTCACGCACCGTCATGATGGCCATGCCGTGGTCGGCGAGCGTGCCGCTCACGATGACGACGTCACCGACGGAAGCGCGGTCGGGCGCGGGGAGTGAGACACCTGTCGGCAGCACGCCGATACCGGTGGTGGTGATGAAGAGTTTGTCCGCCGAACCGCGCGGCACGACTTTGGTGTCGCCGGCCACAATGGGCACCCCAGCGTGGCGCGCCGTGGCCGCCATGGATGCAACGATACGCTCCAGCGTCGCGATGTCCAGCCCTTCCTCCAGCACGAAGGCGGTGGTGAGGGCGAGCGGCGTCGCCCCGGCGGCGGCGAGGTCATTCACCGTGCCGCAGATGGACAGTTTTCCTATGTCACCGCCCGGGACGATGATCGGGTCGAT
>DASXVL010000731.1:0-11170 GCA_036504255.1 Armatimonadota bacterium
GCAAAAACCGCGCCGTTCAGCCAGGATGAGCTGGACGACATTGCGCTGGCGATGTCCGAAGCGTTTACCAACCTTGTGCAATATGCCCCGGGATACCGCATTCGCGGCGTCTGCGAGGTCACGCCTTCACAGATGGAAGTGCGCTTTGAAGTCGAAAAGAGTATCGCGCGCTACATGGGACAACGCCAGTTTCCGAATGATCTCGCGCATGGGGGCCGGGGCATCCCGCTGCTCAACTTGCTCATCCCGACCATTGATGTGCGCGAACGTCAGGACGGCACCTGGGAATTGCGTTTAGTCAAACCCGTCGCGACTCGAAAGGAACAGTCATGAAACGTCTGCTGGTCGTTGAAGATAACGCGGAAGTCGCCAAACTGCTCGAGCTAATTCTCCGGCGCGCGGGGTACGACATCGCCATCGCCGAAGATGGCGTGGAAGCGCTGGAACGCTTCCAACAGCAACAGCCCGACCTTGTCTTGCTGGACATCATGTTGCCGCGCATGGACGGCTATGAGGTCGCCACCCATATTCGCCAGGATTTTCACGCACGAGTGCCCATCGTCATGCTCTCATCGCTCGATTCCCCACTGGATATGGAACGCAGTCGCGCCGCCGGCGCCACCGATCATATCGCCAAACCGTTCGACAAAGATCAGTTACTGGAGATCATCGCCGAATACGTCGCACACGCTGACACGCCCTAATGCTTCGTGATGTCACACAGCGTAACCGACCTGTGCCGCTCTGTAAAGGCGGTGGAGATCCAGCACAGTTTGGAAGGGTTCGCGCGCAGCGAGTCCCACCGTTCCCATTCCTCGGGAGAGCGGGTCTCGCGAGGCTCGAACCTTTACAGACAGTGCTAAGGACTTTCGGCTGGGCTGGTGGCAACGGCATGGCTAAACTGATGCGGCGTGTCGAACATTGTGTGAAAACCAACTCATAATTATTTAGTTATTGGTTATACAACCTGCAGGAATTTGCGTTTCCTAAGCAAAGTAATATAACCATGACACCGCCACCGAAAAAAATACGCGCGACACCCTTATATACCATTTGGTCGGAAATCCATGAATGCTGTCGAAACCCGCATCACCCCCTCTTTGCCCAGTATGGCGGATGCGGGGTGCACATTGTGCCCGATTGGTTCAGCTTTGCCGCCTTTCGGTTGTGGGCGCAGGCCTCCGGTTATCACCAGGGGGCCTACCTGCTCCGGCTTGACCGCACGGATCATTTCCACCCGGACAACTGCGCATGGACGGCGCTGTCCAATATGGCAGAGATTGGGGCGGCCGCGCCGCGCGAGCTACAGGCGTTCGGCCAGGCCCACACCGTGGAAGAATGGAGCCGCGATGTACGCTGTAGTGTGAGCGTGTCTACCCTGCGCAAACGGCTGGATGCCGGCTGGACGCTGGAACGCGCCATGACTACCCCGCCGCGCGAGGTCCCGCACTACACCGCCTTCGGTGAGACCAAATCCGCGACCGCCTGGGTACGTGACCCCCGCTGCGTCGTCACGCTGAGCACCGTGCGCGGACGTCTCGCGCATGGCTGGAAGCTAGAACAGGCGCTCACCACCCCCACGACAGAGACGCGGGAGCGGCATACGCCGCGCTACACCGCCTTTGGCGAAACGCACTCGCGCACGGAGTGGTTGTGCGACCCGCGCTGCCAGGTGACGCGGGCAACCCTTCGCCAGCGACTGGCGCGCGGCTGGACGTTGGAACGCGCCCTCACCGCCCCACCGGGGGTGGCCCGTGATCTGCACATGCTCACCGCATGGGGTGAAACGAAGACGGTGCTCGCGTGGGCGCATGATCCACGCTGTGTGCTCGGCGCCCGTGGCCTACTCGCCCGCATGCAGCAAGGGTGGCCGCCGGAAGAGGCGCTGACCATTCCGTCGCGCCAGGATACACAACGCATGCTGCTGGCCTTTGGCGTCAGCCGCACGCTGGCCGCCTGGTTACAGGACCCGCGCTGCCAGGCAGGTCCGCGCGTCATACGCCAGCGCCTGCGCCAAGGCTGGAATGTCGAACAAGCGCTTACCACGCCGGGTGGGCTATCGCGCCTGAGCCAGGTAACCGCGTTCGGGGAAACGCAATCCGTCGCCGCCTGGGCCGCGGATGCGCGCTGTCAGGTATCGCGTACCCTCCTCATGCAACGTTTACGCAAGGGGTGGTCTCCGGAAAACGCGCTCGGTACCCCGCTGCGCCATTCCACAAAGCGCACGGCCTACACGGCGTTCGGCGAGACCAAATCACTGGCGGCGTGGGTACGTGACGTACGCTGTGTGGTGGCCGAGGCCACCGTCTTTGAACGCCTCGCGCGCGGCTGGACGCCCGTGGACGCCATCACGACTCTCCCCCTTCCCCCGCCACATGGCATGGCGCTCACCGCGGAAGGGGAAACACGCACGATGAGCGCCTGGCTGGCGGACCCCAGGTGCCGCGTCACCAGAAAAGCGCTCAATCTGCGTCTCGCCAAAGGGTGGACGGTCACCGAAGCGCTACTGACCCCGCCCGGCGCGCGCCGCGGTCACCAGCTCACCGCCTTCGGCATCACCCAGTCGTTGCAGGCGTGGGCGCGCGACCTGCGCTGTGTCGTATCGAGCGCCACGCTCTCCGCACGTCTGACGGCCGGCTGGCCGATGGAAGATGCGCTCACCACTGCCCCCTTCCAACGCCTGCCGCAACTGACCGCCTTTGGGGAAACGCAGCCGCTAGCTGACTGGGTACAAGACCCACGCTGCGTCGTCACCCGCGCCACCTTGCTGGAGCGCTTACGCGACGGCTGGCCCGCCGAACGCGCCATCGCCACCCCTTCCCGCCGTACCCGCCCGACAGCGAAACAGCAGCAGAGCACCAAGGCGCCGTCCGCACGCCCGGTACCACCCACCGAAATTCCGGAACAAGAACCGGCATTGACGCTCGCGTTTGATTTTTCGTAACGCAAGGGAAGGCCAGCAAACCGGGGGTGCGCTGGCACAGCGGCGTGTGGCTTTCGTGGTAGGGGCCGCCCGCCGTGGCGGCCCGTGGTCGTGCTTTGGTGTCGCGTGGTCGCGTGAGCGGCAAGGTGCATCGCCTGGGCTCACACCCCGTCCCCTCACGCCGCACGGGTGCGGGGTACACGGATACTCCCAGGGTATCCTGCAAGCCCGGAGGGCGCGAATACTATTACCAGAGGGGACAGTCCAGCGCCGAGTGCGGATGCCCCCAGGGCGGCTGACCCTGCTCCCGGCGTCGGCTCCGCCAACGGGGCGTTGTCCGCGAGGACAGTCCCAGATTCCCTCGTAAAAACCAGGGTGCACCTGTTTGCAACAAAAGTTGAAGCCCTAGCTGAGCCGTAGAGCGACAACTCAGGAGTTGGCATACCTTTTGCCTATCTGTAAAAAGGCGATTTTTGCCCGTATTTTACAATGTAGGGGTTTTTACGAGGGAATCAGTCCCGGACGCTTTCCGCAGGATGAATCTCGGTACAGGAAAACCGGACAAAAGTATTTATGGCGGTGAAAGGCGCATGGAACGGGCAGGGGAAGCGTCGGCGGTGCGGAAGTCTCTTGCAGGGAGGTACGGTGATGGAACGACGACCATTGGGGCAAACCGGGGAGCGCGTCTCGCTGCTGGGTGCGGGCGGTTTCCATTTGTTGGAGATCAGCGTGGCCGATGCCGGGCAGTTGCTGAACCGCTATTTGGACGCCGGGGGGAATTACATCGAGACCGCGGCGAGTTACGGCGATGGCGCGTCGGAGACGAAGATCGCGCGGGCGGTGGCACAGCGGCGCGATGAATATCTCCTCGCCTCAAAAGTCGATGCGCGGGACAAGACGGGGGCGCTGCAGTCGCTCGAACAGAGCCTGCGCATGCTGCAAACCGACCACCTGGACATCTGGTTTATGCACGCCGTACAGACCGAAGCGGAGGCCGACCGTCTGCTCGGTCCCGGTGGGGCACTGGAGGCCGCGGACGAGGCCAGGCGGCAGGGGAAGGTGCGCTTTATCGGTATCAGCGGACACGGGCATCCCTTCGGTATGCTGCACGCCTTGCCGCGTTACCACTTCGACGTGCTCATGGTACCGACCAATTACTACGACCATTTCAGCTTTCCCGCGGTGCAGGGCGAACTCATCCCGTTAGCGCAGGCGCAGGGGACGGCGGTACTCGGTATGAAGGCGGTGGCCGACGGCTACCTATGGCGCTCGCCGGGGACGGCGTTCCGCTATGCCTGGAGCCTGCCGGTGGCCGGTGTGGTGGCGGGGTTCAATAATCGGGAGATGCTGGAAGAGGACCTGGGCTACGCCGAATCCTTCACGCCCATGTCGGCGGAGGAGATCGCCCACCTCTATGCGACCGCGCCGGAGTATCGCAACTATATCTGTCGGCAATGCCCGACCTGTCAGGTGGTGTCGGGTATCCACCTGCGCCGTATCTTCGAGCTCGAGGGGTGGTACGACCGGCAGCTGTGGGATGGCATCGTGGTGAACCCGGAAGATTATGCGCTGCGCGTGCGCCTGGGGCAGTGGTTCGCGCAGCAAGCGCAGGCGCGCGCGGCCTACGCCGAGGAAGTGGTCGCGATTGACCCGGAAAGCGATTATACTGATTTGAACGGGCGGTGCGCGCACGGCCTGGACATCAATCGGAAATTGAAGATCGCCCATGCCAAGTTGACCAGCGACTGGGCGCTGTATTGAATACCCGCTAGAGATTTATGTAAGGAGAGAGCGCTGATGACTGACCCGTTTGCTTCCGTGGCTGAGACCTATGACATCATGATAGACTGGCCGGCGCGTCTGGCGCGTGAGCGGCCATTCGTCGTCGGACTGTTTGCCGAGCGGAAGATCGCGCGGGTATTGGATGTCGGGTGCGGCACCGGGCATCACAGCCGCCTGTTTGCCGAACTCGGCGCGGCGGTGGTTGGGCTCGACCCGAGCCTGGCCATGCTGCAGCGCGCGCGGGCCTTGACGGAGGGGAGCAATCCGCAATTCGTGCTGGGCGGCTTTTCTGATTTTGCCAGCGTGGTCACCGACACGTATGATCTGATTGTCGTGCTGGGGAACACGCTGGCGTATGCCAAGGATGCCGACGATCTCACCGCCATCCTGCGCCAGTTGCGCCAAGCGTTGGCGCCGGCGGGGCGGCTCTGTCTGCAGGTGGTGAATTATGACGGCGTGCTGCACGAGGCATCGCGTTGGCTGCCGCTCGTGCACAAACATCGCGACGGGCGTGAGTATTTGTTCCTGCGCGAATATCGTCGCATGGGAGCACAGGTCGAATTCACCCTCACGACGCTGACACGCGAAGGCGAATGGCAGCGCGCCACGGAACGCAGCCTGCACTATGCCATCACCGGCGAAGCGCTCAGCGATGCGCTGACGCGCGCGGGGTTCGTGGACTTTACGCTCTATGGCGATTATGCCCGCACGCCGTATGACCCGGCGACCTCGCCCAGTCTGGTCGCGTTGGCGCAAATCGGGTAAACTGCGGACAAGACATCATCTACGGAAGCGAAGTGACCATGGAACCCTTCAGCACAGCAGCAGCAGATATCGTGGTCGCCGGCGGTGGGCCGGCGGGAGTGGGGGCGGCCATTGCCGCGGCGCGCTTGGGCGCGGACGTGGTACTGGTCGAGCGTTATGGCTTTCTGGGCGGCATGTCCACCGCCGGCTACGTCTTTCCCTTTATGTCGCATTACGCGGGAGACCGCCCGGTGATCGCGGGCATTTGGGGGGAGATGATCGAGCGCCTGTCGCGTGAACCGTACGGGTTCAAAGCGAGCACGCACCTGGGGGGGCGGCATTTCTGTTTTGACGCGGAAGGGTTGAAACAGGTATGGTTGACGATGTGCCTGGAAGCCGGGGTACGGCTGGCGCTGCATACCTGGATCGCGGACGTCATGCTGGAGCAGGCGCAGGTGACCGGCCTCATCACGCATAGTAAATCCGGACGCGAAGAGCTGCGGGCGCGGCTGGTGATCGACGCGACCGGCGATGGCGATATTGCCGCGCGCGCGGGCGCGCCGTACGAGATCGGCCGGCCGGCGGATGGCTTGATGCAGCCGATGTCGCTGCATTTTCGTCTGGGCAACGTCGAGATGGCGCGTATGCCGACACGCGAGCAGATCAACGTGCTCTACGCGCGCGATAAAGCGGCCGGACTGATTACCAATCCGCGTGAGAACCTGCTCTGGTTCGATACCACTTATCCCGATCAAGTGCACTTCAACACCACGCGCATCGTGAAAGTGGACGGCACCAAGCGCGACGACTTGACTGCCGCGGAGATCGAGGGGCGGCGGCAGACGCACGAACTGGTGGGGTGGATCACCCGCACCATTCCCGGCTTCGAGCGCGCCTATCTGCTGGCGACCGCCCCGCAGGTCGGCGTGCGGGAGACGCGGCGCATTATCGGCGAACACATGGTGACGGAAGCGGAACTGCTCAGCCTGACAAAATTCCCCGACGCTATCGCGCTCAGCGCCTACCCGGTGGATATCCATAACCCAGCGGGCACGGGCACGATCATCAAGGAAGTCCCCTACGGCGAGTACTACTCCATCCCCTACCGCGCGCTGCTGCCGTTGCAGTGTGAGGGCCTACTGGTCGCCGGACGACCCATCTCCACCACGCATGAGGCGCACGCCGCCACGCGCATTCAAGCCGTCGCCTCGGCGACCGGGCAGGCGGCGGGCACGGCAGCGGTACACGCGTTGAAAGCCGGCGTCGCCGTGCGCGCGGTCGATACCGGCGCCGTGCGCGATGCCTTGCGCGCGCAGGGGGCGTTGGTCGATTGAAGGGCAGGATATTGGGGGAACGGCGGGACTCGCTCCGCTCGAACCTCCAAACCGTGCTGTAGCCCCACCTTTTTTCCGAGCCCCCCTGTTTTCTCCCTGCGCTATGACAACACCGCCGAGTCTGCGGGCGCAGACTCGGCGGTGTTGTCATGACCGGGCGCTTGCGCTCCCATGATCAGCGATCTTTGATTCCATTTTGGGCGAAGCCAAATTGGGCCGGGCCATTTGCCGCCGGGGCCGCCGGGGTGGCGGGCTTTGCCGGGGCGGCGGCGGGGAACGCCAATTCTACTGCGGCGCCGTACTGCGTGACCTCGGTTGTCGTCTCCACCATTCCGAAGGGGGTGTCGACGATGACGCGGTACTTGCCCGGCGGGACGGCGGAAATCTGCGCGACGACTTTATTCAGGATGGTGGAGGGCTGCCACGCCATATACATGTAGCTCACCCGTATGTGGCTGCGTTCTTCCAATCCGACCAGCGTCACGGCGCCCGGCAGTCCTTTGGTGAGATCTAGCGGGAAGCTGATCCCGAGCGTGGGGCCGGTCGCTGCAGTCGTACCACGTTCAGAGAGCTGCTGCTCACCCGGCGCCATGGTGAAGCGTTGGTAGCGTCCGTCACCACTGTAGCCATCCGTTAACCAAATCCAGCCGCTGCCCAGTATCGCTTCATGGAGACAGAGGGATGAGTAGCGCACCGGCAAGCGGGTGGGTGAACCGCCATCCGGGTACCACCAGGCCTGTGCGTTGTTATCTCCGCTATTAAAGCTAATGTTGTTGATGCGAATCGGATTGGCGGATACCCGTAAGGTCAGCCCGGAGAGTCCGTTTTCCGGCACGGCGAGAGTCCAGCCGCCGTTATTGTCATTATCGGTCACGATGAAGAGGTGACCGGGGAGCAATCCTTTTACCGTAAATCCACCTTGCGCATCCGTGGTCAAACGCAGCGTCGTGGGATAGTCGCTCAGCCGCGTCCCGATGGAGAGCTGTTTGTTGGCATAGGGCGTGCCATCGGGCGAGAGGATCTTCCCGGTGACGGTGGCTCCCGGGCTCCATGCGGGCAGGTCCAGCGTCGCGTTGGCAGCGGTCGGCAGCGGCAGGTCTTTCATAATGCCCACGCCTAACCATTGCAGGGTGACCGTCTTGGCATCGGCGGGCGCTTCCGTATTCCCGTCCGTCAAATTCCATGACGACAGGTACTGGCGATTGACCGGCGCCGTCAATGTGTCGAAGATCGGGATGATATACTCCGATGCCGAACGGCGCAACTGTTCGATATCGCCGTGAGAATATTTGAAGTGGACGAAACGTGGGGCCCGTTCCACGATAGGTGAGTTATCGATGCGGCTGCTGATTTCCGCCGGGACATTCGCCGAGATATCGACGGGGATTAGCCGGCTGTTCATGGGGGTATTCCCATTGGCAGACATCAGCAGGTATTTCCCGGCCCACACCGCGGGTAGGTACGCGCGATCACCAGTAAAGTAGGTCGCGGCGGTATCAGTATTTGCGCGTGTGGCCTGCGGATCGGTATAACCATAACGGTAATATTGCATGGGGGCATTGGTAGACGGCAACAGCGGCAGCATGGACATGGTGCTGTTGCCTGGTAACGACTGGCCCTCTTTATTCTGCAGATTCAGGAAAGCCGCCCGCAGCGGAAGTGTTTGCGCTTGCCCTGTGCCATTCCACACGGTGAGTTTGTCCGGGCTCGGGTGATACCAGTAGACGAGTACTTGGTCCTTCGGCCCATACATGGGCATCGGGTTGTTGCGCGCGGTCGCCACCAGACGGCGGACTGCTGCCGGCGCGTTCTTCGTCGTCCAGCAGAACTCGGTACCCGGCAACACGGTGCACAGGGGCTCGGGCAGCGTGACCACGATGTCCTTTCCCGCGGCCGGCACATCGACCACTAGTTCCGGGAGCGGGATGGTGGACTCGTCATACAGATCGACGATCAGCCGGTAGACGCCGGCGCCGGGCAGCGCCACGGTAAAGGCGCCGTCCGCATTTTCCTGCGGATACCCCAGGTTCATGCGCCGTTTGCTCTCGTCATCGATGCCCAGCGAGATGTCATTGTCCACCTTGACCGGGACAATACGGAACTGGTTGAGGCCGGTGACCGGTCCCGTTTTGGTCGTGAACCGGCCACGCAGCATGGTCCCCTCCTGCATGGGCACGGTAATCTCTGCGCGGTCTCCTTCTTCCAGGTAGGGCATGTAGAAATTCGACAGCGCGGCGAAACGCGGCGGGGAGGATTTGCTGATGGCGAAAAAGTTGATAATGCTGCCACCCGACACGGACGCGTCATTCGCGACGATCTGTTGCGGGTTGTCGCTTGCCGGGTTAAAGGCGATCTCGCGATTGTTATTGTCGTAATAACGGTTACGGTTTACGACGATGATGCGCATGGGCTTATCGCCGAGATTGGACAGATTATAGCGTATCTGCTGCGTGCGGTTGTTGTCGGTCGTTGGGGCCGGCAGCGGAGTCGTCACATTCGTGGCGTCCACGGGGATGACACACGGGGCCACGCTATTGCCCCAGACAATGGCACGGACGGGCGGGAGTCCTTTCCACATCACTTTGCCGGTGGCATCCGCTGTGGCCTGCTGATAGCCGACTTTTCCTTGCCAGTAGTAGGAGACGGTCACCGCGGCATGCGGTACCGGTTTCGCGTTGCTATCAAAGATGATCTGACTGAGATCGCGCGGCTGTAAATTCAGCGTGTATTTGACGATCAGCGGCGTGCCGTCGGCTTTGGGTTCAAAGGTGATGGGAGATCCGCCCAGCGTGTCCGTGCGTAGGGAGAGCTCATACTTTTGCGCCGGCCATTCGCCCAAATCGATCATGCCCGTTCCATCGGTTTTTTTTCCGTTCAGTACGGACCGCCGCTTATTGATGTACCGATTCGCGTCGTCTTCACCCTCCCAGGAGGGCAGATTTGTCGCGTTATAGCTGATGTAGCCTTTCACCGGCGACTCGGCCATGGGCTGACCGTTGGCATCCAGGAGAATGACGAATACTTGACTGGGTTTATTCAGGGTCATGGTCAGGGTGCGCAGGCCTTCCACCTTGTCGAATACCCAAATCTGCCGTTTGGTTATCAGTACGTCATTTTGGTAAATATTCGCGATGATGGAGAGGCTGGTCGCATTCGCGGGCACGTTGTTGATCCAGAAGCGCCCCGGCGCTACTTGTTGCGGGTTATAGCGCTCGCGGTTCGTGAGCTCAGGCGCCTTCACGGCCACCGTCAGGTTTATGTTGTTGGGTACCGTTTTGTCTGGGTACGCCAGGGTAACCACGACGCCGGTCTGTTTAATTTCAAAGGCGACCGATTTCTGCTCGCCCGCGATCAGCGTGGCGTTTTTGCTGATACCGGATACGGTAATGACCGCTTCGCCGGCCGGCGCGACACGGTTGAAAGTCCCATTCTCGTCAGTGGTCAACGGTGGGTTTAAGTCCTTGCCATTGACTTTTATTTGCACCGCTACCCCCTTGCATGGGGTCCCGTCCGTAAACTTGACCGTGCCCTGCAAAATGCAGAAGCCATTGGCTTCCTGGGCAGTGACCGGCGCCAAGCACAGGGCTACCGCAAAGAAGGCACTGAGCAACACGAACCAATAACGAAGGGTCATCCGGTAATCCTCCAGTGTGAATATTTGGGTATGGCAATCAACACTTGTGATGCGTGAGGTGGGGTGGTAGCCTGAAACAGCAGGGCGGTGTTCCGCGCATAGAGTGCATTTACGGCGTTTGCTTGGTGATCTCCTGCTTTGCCGGAAACAGATTCCATGAAAAGGAAGCGCCCTTGGTGTGGCGAAATACCAAGGCGACTACCACGCCCGACTCGCTGCTTGAGCAGGCGTGTTCTGGAGGAAGAAACGTCATGTCCTATACCGTGACCTTGATACCCGGTGATGGCACCGGGCCCGAACTGGCGGAAGCCACGCGTCGCGTCATTGACGCCACCGGCGTGAAGATCGACTGGGAAATTGCCCATGCGGGCGTTGATATTATGGCGGAATTCGGCACACCGTTGCCCGATGCCACCCTCGAATCCGTGCGCCGCAACGGCGTCGCCCTGAAAGCGCCCATTACCACGCCCATCGGCTCCGGGTTTCGCAGCGTCAACGTCGCCCTGCGCAAAGAGCTCGACCTCTACGCCTGTGTGCGCCCCTGCAAAAGCTATCCCGGCGTGCGCTCGCGTTATGAGAACGTAGATATCGTCATTGTGCGCGAGAACACGGAAGACCTCTACGCCGGTGTCGAATATGACCTGAACAGCCCGGAAGCGCAACAGATCATCGGCATGGCGGGCGGAAAGATTCGTAGCGACAGCGCCATCAGCATCAAGCCGATCAGCGTCACCGGCACGCGGCGCATTGTGG
>DASXVL010000732.1:0-14794 GCA_036504255.1 Armatimonadota bacterium
AAGGCGCGATCGAGTTGCAGGCCGACGGCGCCATCACACAACCTGATGTCACCATGGGCCTGACCCTTGCCCATGCCGCCTACGGGCAAACGTCGTTGCCAAATCTGCAGGCCACACTGGCCAGTGAACACGTGGATGGCCAGTATGCGCTGCGCATCGTCAACGCCGTCGCGGAGAATGCCGACGGGCACGGACGCGCCAGCCTGAGTGGGCGCGTGGTCCCCGGTAAGCGCTGGGATTTGCGCCTTGCCGCGGACAAGCTGACCCCGACGACGTTTTCCCCCTGGCTCGGGCCAGTGCCGCTTGATGGTGAGATGACCGTTGCCGCGACTATTGCCGGTCCGTGGCGTACGCCCATCGTTGCGGGCGACATTCAGATCGCGCATCCGACCATCGCGTCGTACAGCTTTGCGCAGGCGAACGCACACGTCAATCTCACGCGTGACCGGCTGTCGCTCAGCGATGGCAAGCTTTGGCTAACCGCCGAGAGCCAGCCCCTGACGCTGCAAGGCGCCGTGCCGCTAAAATTTGCAGGGTTGCACGCTGACATCCCGCGTGACGGCGTCATCGCGTTCACGGCAAAATTGCCCAAGCAGTCGCTCTCCGCCTTGCGCAGCATGTTGCCCGGGCATCCCACGTTGGACGGCACCGTTGAAGGCGCCCTCCGCGTGGGGGGGACGGTGGCCGCACCACGTATCGCCGAGGCCCATGTCACCCTCGATGGTTCCGCACAGCTCGCCTTGCGTGACGCCGGGTACCCGAACACCGTCAATGGCATTGTACTGGACCTGCAGGCAGCCACGGATTCGCAGGGACAAACACGCGTCACGCTGGCTAATCTCGCCGCATCGTTCGATCGCCGTGCGCAGGGCCAGCGCGTCGCTGGTTTTCAGCCCGGCGCCATCAACGCCGAGGGCACCATCACCATCGCCCCACGGCAATTACTCCAACCAAACCAGTGGCAATGGGATATTTATGGGCAGGCCGCGGATCTCCCACTCGCGCAGCAGGATTTTCTGGTACCGCGGGTCTCCGGGTACGTCCATGTGGGCTCCGGACAAAACGTGCCCGCCATCACCGGGGTCATCTTTGCTGACGATGCGAAGATTACGGCGCCGGAACTCAGCACGCCGGTCGCGTCGCAGTGGGGACCGCTGGACTTCAACCCAACACTGTCCCTCGTGTTGCAGGCTGGTGAGCATCTCAAATTGGCCAAAGGTATTGTGCGCCTGCCGCTGCAAGCGACTCCGTTGCCCTGGCCGGAGCCGATAGCGACCTCGCCCGGCGCGCCAATGCCGGACGTGCCGCACACCGCGGCGGTCTTTGCCTATAACGCGACGATGCTCAATCCCGGCACCGCGGCGGAATTGCCCGGCAGTTGGGGTGTGCTCACCGGGACGCTGGAAAACCCGCTATTGTATGCGCGCTTCGAGGTCAATAAGCACAAGCTGGCCTTCCCCTTCAGTATCATCGGGAGCGCCCGCAACGCACGCGGACACGTCACGTACAACATGGCGGATGGGCCACAGATCACCATGGGCATTCCGGACTTTCCGGTGAGCAAGGTGGCCAGCGCAGACGCGCGTGTGCACGCGGAAGCACCGACGCTCCCGTAATGCGAGCGCACTGCGGCGCCATACAGTAGCGCGCGGCGAAGAATTTCCATCACGTCGTCCTGGGTGGGTCGCCTTCCGCACGCGCTTTGTGTATAATAATGTGTCCAAGGTTGCCTTATGCCCTTGGCCACGAACTTTACCCAGGTGGAAGGTGGTTATTCCCCATGATATCTCGCATACCTCGCTGGCTCTGGATCGCCCTCGGCGTGGTCGTGCTGGCCGCAGTGGTCACCGGATTAGTGTTCTTGATACGTTCGAACACCGGATGGGTGAGCATTGTCGGCTGGACAATTACCGGCTTACTGGTCGCCGCGGTGATTCTCTTTCTCTCGGTGAGCGCGCCGCAACTACTCAAGCTCTACAAACTCCAGAAATACTACAAAGCCAATGAAGCGCAACTGCGCATGCTGCCCTCGTTGATGCAGTCAGGCCGTACCCAGGAAGCGACCATGCGCTTTGAAGGACTGATGAAGAATGCGCCGGACAATGCCTACCTCTATTTCATGAAGGCATTCTTCATGCGCTCGGCCGGCAAGTTGCCGGAAGCCTTATCTGCAGCTAATAAAGCCCTCGCCCTTGCCAAGACCGATTCGTCGCTCCCGGCGATGTTACAGCAAGTCGGTGGCCAGATGGGACAGCCGACGACGGTGGAAGGCTTCAAGACACAGTTAGAGGAATTGAAGAGCTTACTTGAACCGCGTGTCAATATGATGCGCGAGCGTCGAGAAAAAGCCGTCACAAAGCGCAATAAGAAATCGCGGTAATATCAACCGCACCATGAAGAGCAAAACCCCGCCCGGCATCGGGCGGGGTTTTGCTCTTCATGGTTTGGAATCGCTTATAGCCACACCAGGCAGTTCCCGCGGGTGCGTATGGATTTCCCATCACTACCGTGCAAGCTGTAGGCGGCTTTACCGTCACTGTTCATAATACCGATGCTGACATTGACCGCCCCGGCGGTGCGCTCGGTCACCGTGGCATTATAAACGTCTTGTTTCAATAAACCGCGTTCGACAGCCGCCACGGTAAGAAAGGCGAGCGAGCGGCCATCGGGTGACCAGATCGGCCATGAGCTACCGCCACGTATCAAGCGCTGATGCTGCCCATCGATGCCGATGGTATAGATCGCTTCGTCTTGATTGTAGGCGACAGTCTTCCCATCCGGGCTTACCGTGGGGTAGCGCAACGTGACACCGCTATCACGTGTATACGAGACAAGCGCGCGATTGCCTTTCGGGGTCATCACAAACAGGTTGGAAATATTCCCGAGCAGGAAAGACGGCGTTTGCGTATTTGTGCCGGGAATCCAACGCAGCGTGGCCGAGTTCCGCGTGGTCCGATCCGGCATCGTACATGGCCAGGGTTGCTCCGCCAGTTGCGCAATGGGCGTCAGGTAGATCGTCGTCTTGAAACGGTACTCGCGCAGATAGGCTATGTTCTCGTTGGACACAAAGGTTGGCGAGGCATACTCCGCGCGCACGTTCGGATCGGTCAATAGCACGTCCGTGTTGCTCTCCAGATAGTAGATATGCACCTGGTCTTTGTTATCAATATACGCCAACTTTTTCCCATCGGGAGAGGACACAAGATTCTGTCCGTTGAATCCGAAACTACTCTCCACACCGTTGGCAATCTTGACCCGGTTGATCTTCATCGACGTGGCCGAATAATAAATGATAACCCCCTGTGCCTTATAGGGGGTGACAGGTACGTTATCCACTGGTGGAATTGGCGGTACAGGCACGGGCACAACAGGCTTCGGGGGGGCGGGCGACGGCGTCTCCCACCGCGACGTGCCGATGGAGACCTTTTTCGGGAAAGTGACGCGTGTTTCATGCGAGGAATTCACCTGATTCACGCCATTGTAGCCCCAGGCCCAGACATTCCCGGTATCATCCAGCGCTAGATTATGCGCCTTCCCTGCAGATATCTTTGTGATATTTTGCATGCCGGCGCAGAGCGACGGCGTCAAATTGTCGGTGGTCGAATCATCGCCCAATTGTCCCCGTGCATTCAGCCCACAGGCATACACACGGCCATCGCTTTTCAGGAACAAGGTGTGCGATTCGCCTATGGCAAAATTCACCACGTCGTTCACGCGCAGTCGTGTGGGTGATAATAGTATGTCCGTGCGCTTACTACCCGGCAACGCCCCCCACACCCAGAGCTTGCCCCCATTTTCCATCGCCATGCCATGAAGGGCAAGCGCAATATGCGTAATATTCGTTAGTGATGGCATACGCGTCGGGGTATTGACGATATCGCTACGCGATCCCAGGCCCAACTGTGCCGCATCATTCGCGCCCCACGCCCAGACACTACCACTGCCGCTCAATGCCAGTATCGATTGTGGTCCGGCGGCAATTGCGCAAATATTCCGTACCCCTGTCACTTTATGCGGCAGGGTATCCATGCGTTCGGTATTGCCATGCCCAAGTTGCCCGGCATTATTGCGGCCCCATGTCCAAACAACGCCGTCACGTGTCAAGGCGACGGCGAAAGCGTCGCCCGCGGCAATGGCGATAACCCGGGTCGGCATGGGTATCTGTACCGGCTGGTAGCGCGTAATGGTGGTGCCATCACCCAACTGACCATAGGCATTGTTGCCCCAGGTCCAGAGCGTGCCATCATCCCGTATGGCCAGCGAGGTGTCTTTGCCGGCCGCAATAGCAACCACGGCAGACATCGATGGTATCTTTACGCAACTCTTGGGGTACATTCTCGCCCCGATGCCTAACTGTCCGTAACTATTATCGCCCCATGCCCAGAGCGCGCCATCATCCATGATAGCCAATGAGTGCTGGCCACCTACCGCGACTTGCGGAACGGTTCTTTGATCGTTGGCAGCAATAGCTGTGCCAGACAACCCAATCAACCCTAAAAGCAAAAAGATCATCACAACAGGCAAACGCGCAAACATACGAATCCTCTTTTCTTACGTATGATATCTATCTATCGCTTATTCGCTACCACAGGGGAATCGACCTCTTCCTTTCACGACTGCGTCAGACGTAGCTATTCCATGATTCTCAACAACAGCAGCATCCTGGTATTTCATGTATCACCGCTTCTTGCACACAATATCTAGCGCTCACTTTGTTAAAGCACACTAGGATTTTCAGGTAATACCCTTGGCAACCTCTTGACAAGCGGTCACGGGGTGCGGTAGCATACGTAAAGAACGCATAACTGCCAGACAGGTATTTTTGGGAAGCCGGTGAGAGTCCGGCGCTGCCCCGCAACTGTAACCGCAGACGACGCGTGCAATAGGCCACTGTCCAACCGGCGCTCACCAGAGCGTCGAGGGGTGGGAAGGCGCACGCAGAGGATGACGCGGAAGCCAGGAGACCGGACCTGCTTGGATAACGACACCACTTCGCGGGAACTTGGTGCGGGTCTCCAAATTGTTCGACCCCTTCCGACACCCCTACCGCGCCAGTGGTAGGGGTGTCGTATTTTATGGGCGACCTCTCGGGTCCGTACCGGTAAGGGAGGTCGAACATGATTTACACCGGACACGGGGATGCGGGCTACACCAGCGTTATTGGGGGAGCCGCTCTCCTCAAATGCGACCGTCGCCTGGAGACACTGGGCGACATCGACGAAGCGCAGGCCCAACTTGGCCTGACGCGCGCACTCCTCGCCGACACACCCTGGGCGGCTAATCTCCATCGTGTCCAAGCGGATCTACGCTTACTGATGGCGGATATCGCCACACCGTCCGGCACACACCAGTATTGCCAGCATCTCACCAAGCAACCATTGCTGTTTCTAGAAGAGGATCTGGCCATCTGGGATGGCATGACTGGCGGATTCGCCGGTCTGACGACACCGGGCAACTCCATTGCCGGCGCCCACCTGCACCTGGCGCGGACGGTCATTCGCCGTGCCGAGCGCCACTTCGTCGCCCTGCAGCAAGAAGACGGCGTGGGAAACCCCCTGGCCATGACCTATTTGAATCGCTTATCCTCGTGGGTTTACGCCCTCGCGCTTATTGTCGACGCCGTCCCTGTGACGTCGTCCGTTTCGGCCGCCGCATAAGGCGCAACACACTTCACTGTACCAATCGAAGGAGTTTTACATGTCTACCCCTATCCGCGTGAGTACACTTATCGCGCTCACGGCACTGCTCGCGCTTCCGCTGCTCGCGGAAACCGCGGCAGTCTCGCCAAGCACCACGCCTGACCAGGCGGATGTTACCGTGGTCGTCACCGATACCACCGTCGCCCACCCAATTAGTGAATCGATCGCCTCAGCCACCGTCATCACCGCGAAGGATATCCGCGAACAGGGCGCGGTCACCGTCGCCGATGCGCTGCGTCAAGTACCCGGCGTGACCTTGCGCCAAGCCGGACAGATGGGCGCCTCGGTCAGCACCTCCCTGCGTGGATCAAAACCGACACAGGTACTCGTGCTTATTGATGGGCAGCGCATCACCAACCCGTCGTTCATCAGCGGTGTCGATCTCTCCAAAATTCCGGTGGAAGACATCGCGCGCATCGAGGTGATTCGCGGACCGGTCTCCAGTCTCTACGGTTCCGAGGCCTTCGGCGGCGTCATCAATATCATCACCAAGCGCCCCACCAGCAACGGCGGCGACGCCACCTACTCCGCCGGTTCGAACGGTCGTGCCGACCGCTCTGTCACGGTGCGAGGCACCGGGCCGGTGCAATGGCTCGTCTCCAGTGCGTTCCCAAATTTCGACGGACAACGCACCAACAGCGACTATAAAGCCACCGATCTCAATAGTCGCGTCACCGTACCGAACATGCTGGGTTGGGAGCTTTCGCTCAGCGGAGAATCGTACCGCGACACGCAGGGACTCCCCGGCACCATCAGCTTCCCGTCAGCCGATCAGCATCAATCCTTTGACCGCACGAACGGTAATTTCACCGCAACGCGCACAGTCGCGAAGGGTGAAATCAAAGTGCAAGCCTACACCTTCAATCAGTTAATGCACTTCGATGCCCCCAATGCGATTCCGGCGTTCGCCTACCATTCATCCACGCGCGGCATCACCAACGCCACCGAGGCGACCTACACCCGCAGTTGGGGCGCGCACCAGTGGGTGTTCGGCGCGGAATACCGCAACGAAACAAACGCGAACATCGCCACCGATTCTCCCACCACGCACTTCACCATGTCCAACCGTGCGCTCTATGCGCAGGATCGCTGGGATCTCTCCACGAAAACAAACCTCGTGCTCGGCACGCGTTTGGATGATCACTCCACTGCGGGCAGCAAACTCGCGCCGCGCGTCGGGATCAACCATCAAATAGCCCCGAATACGAATATCCGCACCTCGTTCTCCATGGGCTTCCGCTCGCCGAACTTTGTGGAACTCGACAGCTACTACCCGGACTTCTATTCGCCAACTGCCGAATTCGGCACCATCGGCAACCCGGGCTTAAAGCCGGAGACCACGCAACAAGTAGAGGTCGGTTTGAATGCCGTACGCGGCAAGACGACGCTGGACCTGGCGCTGTATAATACCGACGTGCGCGATGAGATCGTCTACACGGACTATACCGGTGTGCCGATTCCCTTTGTCTCGAAGACCTATAAAAATATCGCCAGTGGCAGACAGCGCGGCGTGGAACTCACGCTGGGTCGGCAGCTGGCCAAAACGCTCGCGCTCGGCCTCTCCTATAGCTATATCGATGCGCGTGATCGCTCGACCGGAAATCGCCTGCTTGGCATTCCGCACAACCATATCGCACTCACCGCGACGCGCACTGCAAAACGCTGGGAGAGCGCGCTCACCGGCCGCTGGACCGACAATATTCCCGACGTCAGCCACAACGTTGTTCCCGGTCGCGTGGTACTCGATCTCACCATGACCCGGCGTGGCAGCGGGGCCGTACAGCCCTATCTAGCCGTGCGCAACCTGACCGACACCGTGTATGAGGAAGTCGTCGGCTACCCGGCGGAAGGCCGCAGCATAGAAGTCGGCCTCCGCTCAAAATGGTAAACGTCTCCAGTTAACCAAACACTGTCGCCGGGAGCGTACACACGCTCCCGGCGAGGAGTAAAATTTCATGGCGGTTCATCACCTTTTACAAGATCCTATCCTGCTCGTGCTGGTCGCGGCCTCGCTGCTCGCCTGGACGATCATTCTCGACCGCGCGCTGGCGCTCTGGCGTACCGGGCGTGCCGACGCCGTGTATCAACGCGGTATGGCCGCGCCGCACGCGCCGCTGCTCCAGTTACACGCCCAGTGGTGTAAGCTGCGCAAATGCGACGGGGAACGCCTGCTCCTTGCCATGGACTGCGCCATCACCGCGCAACGTCACCACTTGGAGCGCGGCCTCGCCGTGCTCGGAGTCATCGGCAGCACCGCGCCCTACGCCGGACTGCTCGGCACGGTCATCGGCATCATTCAGGCCTTTCAGGCGATTCAGGCGCAGAACAACATGAGCCCCACCGTCGTTTCCAGCGGTATCGCCACCGCGCTCATCGCCACTGCCATGGGCTTGGCTGTCGCCATCCCCGCCGTGGCCGCGCACCATCTCTTCGCCGCGGCCATCGCCCGCCGTGTTGCGCACTGGGAGGCCGTGGTCACCAGTTGGTTGTCCGCACCCAACGCAGAGGAGGTCTCACATGAGTCTCTCCCGCTCGTCTAAAACCGATAACGCGCCGACGGTGAGCATCAATATCATTCCGCTCGTCGATGTCTCGCTGGTGTTGCTGATTATCTTCATGGTCACCGCCACCTTTATGAAGAATACCGGCATGAACCTGCAGCTCCCGTCATCGTCCGTCGCGCAGGTGAATGAGGATGCCAAACGCGATTTAGTCATCGGCGTAGCAGCGGATGGCAGCTTACTTTGGGAGGGCGCCGCGGTCAGTGAAAACCAATTGGCCGTACACCTGCTCCAGGAGGCCAAACGCTACGGTACCGAGAGCCGTGTTACCGTGCGCGGCGACGCGCGCGCGGCCCATGGCCGTGTGGTGGAAGCCATGACGCTGGCGCAATCCGCCGGCTTTTCCCATCTCGTCATCGCTACGCGAAAGGATTAGAGGATCACTTTGCCTGCCCGTCTTCGACGCCTGCTGCCTCTCGGGGCCTCGATCGTGCTGAACAGCGCATTGCTGTTCACCGCGCTGCGTTTGCTCACGGCCATGCCGGTCGGGGAGACGCGCATTGCCGTCGAGTTGCAGGCCGCGCCCAAGATGGCCACGTCGCTGCCTCCCCCACCCCCGCGCATGCAACAGATCAAACGGCAGGCGGAGCGCATCGTCGCCGCCGCGCCGGTGGAAACACCGCCCAAAGCGCCGACGCTCACCCAACGATTTACCGCACTTCTCACTAATACGCCAACGCCGGTTCCCCCGCCACCGGAGCCGACACACGAGACACCACAGCCCGTGGCCGCGCCGGAACCGGTAAAAACGCCGGAGCCGCCCGCCGCGCCCATCGAGACGCCGACGCGCGTCGAACCTGTCGCAACGGCGCCCGCGCTCACGCCGACCGCCTTGCCCGGCAATGGTGGCGGGAAAATTGATACGCGCAGCGGGGATGGTGGCGCGTCGAGCGCACCCGCCGGGGGAAGTGGCAACGGAAATAACGGCAACGGCGCGGGCAGCGCGTCCATCGGCAGTGGAGCAGGCCCCGGCGCACACGCCGGGAATGGTGATGGCGCACAGGGTAATCAACCTGGCAGTGTGGGCACAGGTACGCCCGGTGGCGGCGACCCGAACAAAACCCCCGGCGGCGGCGCAGGCGGCGCACAGGCGCAACGTGGCAGCGACCACACAGGCACGACACGGTCCGTCAGCGTGAAAAGCAACCCGCAACCCGCGTATCCGCCCGACGCGCGCGACGAAGGCATTCAGGGGCTCGTGAAGCTACGCGTCACGATTAATGAAAACGGCCACGTGGTCGGCGAACCGACCATTATAAAAAAATCCGGGTGTACAAGTTTGGATAAATCTGCCCTGCGCGGGGTAAAACAATGGATATTCGAGCCTGCGCTGGAAGATGGCAAACCCGTCACCGCTACGATGGTGGTCGACATACGCTTTGAACTTAAATAATTTTCGTTTGTCGCTCGGGGTGCCATAGACCCCAGGCGCAAACATCCCGAGAGGGGCGTATCCGCTCAATACGCCCCTCTCATAATTTTTGGTCCGCCGCTCCACGGCGCTTGGAAATAAAACCGAGCGACGAGCAGAGGCGATGGGTCAACAGCACCGTTTGGAAGCCGATGCAGGGCCGCAGCCCGGAGTCGCGCTCGGCGTGCCGTGCGAGGCAGGTCCGGGGAGGTACTGTCGAGAGGCTGAGCGCGACTGCGGTCGGCTTCCAAACGGTGCTGTTGACCCCTCGCCTGCGCAGCGCACCCTCGTTTTCTTTCCTCGCGCACCCGAGCCCACGGCTCAGCACTTCCACGCGCAGCTATATCGACGGGTTCTTTCGACGGATTGAGGCAGATATTGGCCGCGACCCATGGGGAAAGTTAAAACACGCGACCCTCACGCCGATTGAGCAAGTAGAGGAAGAAGAGGCAGCCGAGCACGCTGGTGACGATGCCGATGGGGACTTCCTGGCCGGGGCTGATGGTGCGCGCAAGCACGTCGGACCACACCAGCAACAAGCCACCACTGAGTAGGCAGGCAGGTAAGAGCACGCGGTGATCCGGCCCGATGAGCAGGCGCATGAGGTGCGGCACGATGAGGCCGACGAAGGCGATCACGCCGCTCACGGCGACCGCCGAGGCGGCAAGGAAGGAAGCGATGAGCAGCAGCAGCAACTTCGTGCGTTCCAGGTTGATGCCCAGGTGATGCGCCGCCTCATCGCCCAGCGCGAGAATATTCAGATCACGCCGCCACGCCACCGCCAGCAGCGTGCCGATGAACGTATAGGGCAGCAGCGCGCCCACTTTCTGCCAGTTCGCATCGGATAAGCCGCCCATGAGCCAGACCATGACCTGGCGCAGGTCGCTATTGGGTTGCTGCAAGATGAGCAGCGTGGTCACGGCCTGCATGAGCCCGCCGATGGCAATGCCGGTGAGCAGCAGCGTACTGATGGGCACACGCCCACCCCGGCGCGCCAATGCATAGACGATGAACGTCACCGAGACCCCACCGACGAATGCAAACAGCGCGGTGCTATCCAAGCCGAAGAAGATATTCTGTAGCCCCAGCGCCATCGCCACCACTGCGCCCACCGCGGCGCCCGAGGAGACGCCCACAATATAGGGGTCGGCCATCGGGTTGTGAAAGAGCGACTGCATGAGCATGCCCGCCACGGACAGTGACGCGCCCACCAACAGCGCCAGCGCGATGCGCGGCAAGCGCAACTCCCAGACGATACTGTCCACTTCCGGAGAGACCGTCATAGGCCCGCCCAGGTGATGCCACACCGCGCGCACGATATCCGCCGCATGCAGCGATACCGTCCCGATGCCGGCGGAGAGCACCATGCTTACCAGCAGCAGCGCCCCCAACACGGGAAGCAGCAGCCAGGCGCGACGGGTCAGTAGTTGCGGCATCCTCATTCCTCCCCTAATCGCGGCGCGCGGCTGACCAGCACAATGGGCTGGCCGCTATACGGGCTGGCTTGTACGCGGACCAATGTCCCATACACGGCGCGCAAGTTCTCTTCCGTCACCACCGCGGTGGCATCCCCCGCGGCATAGATCCGGCCGACCGAGAAGAGCAGCAAGCGTGCGCAATATTCCGCGGCCAGATTCAGGTCGTGCGAGATGCAGAGCACCGCGAGACCCTGTTCACGACTCAGGCGAACGAGCAGTTCAAAAATATCCATCTGATGGCCGATGTCCAGATGCGCGGTGGGCTCGTCGAGCAAGAGGATGCGTGGGCGTTGCGCCAACGCGCGGGCGATTGTCACGCGCTGCAATTCCCCCGCGCTCAAGTGATCCACCGTCCGGTGCTGCAAATGCTCTACATCCGTCAGCGCGAGCGCTTCATCGACGGCCGCACGGTCCTCGGTGCCAAGCCCAGCAAAACGTCCGAGGTATGGATGGCGACCCATCTCGACCAACTGGCGCACGGAAAAGGCGAACAGCGGCACGCTGGGCTGCGGTACGACGGCAAGGAAACGCGCTTGCTCGCGCGGCGTATATTCGCGCAGCGGCTTCCCGGCCAACAACACCTGGCCCGGCGGCGCGGGCAGCACACCGGTCAATGCCTTGATGAGGGTGCTTTTGCCCGAGCCATTCGGACCGATCACCCCGACGAACTCGCCTGCGGAGAGGGTCAGGTCCACACCATGGAGAATTTCCCGCTCACCATAGCCGGCGATGAGTCCACGCGCTTCGAGCATAGGCGTCATCTACGCGCCTCCCGAGGAAACAGATCCGGGTGGAGCGCGCTCGCCATCTCTTCCAATCCGTCGATGAGGCGTGGGCCGGGGATGGTGCTCGGATCATCGTCCAGTAATACAATTTTCCCCTCGCGCACGGCGCTAATGCTGCGCCAGTGCGTATCCGCGCGGAAGCGCGCCAAGGCTTGCGCGGTGGTTATCGGGTGGTTGGTCATTTGCCCGCGCAGCAATAGAATCACCTGCGGATCAGCCGCCATGACCGCTTCCATGGAAAGCTGCGGCCACGGTTTTCCGGTTAACGCCGCGATATTTTTACCACCCGCCAGTCGAATCAATTCATCGATATGGCTCCCCGGCCCGACGGTAAAGATACCCTCGCCCAGCGAAAATAAGAAGAGCGTGCGCGGTCGCACCGACTCTGGCACGCCGGCTAAACGGTCAACGACGCGTCGTTGTCGAGCGGCAAAGCCGTCAGCCAGTTTGCGCGCGTTCGCCGCCTTGCCGGTCACCCGGCCGATCATCAAAATGGACTGCGTGACACCGTCCAGACTTTCCGGGTCCACGACGACGATGGTCCGCCCTAACCCGTGCAGGTGCAGCAACACTTCCTTCCGGTTCCCGCGTTCCCCGACGATCAGGTCCGGCTTCATGGCCAACACCTTCTCGACATTCGGGTCAAGGTAGCCACCGATTTTCGGCAGCGCGGCGGCTGCGGGGGGGAAATCACAATAGCTCGTGTCCGCAATGAGCGCCCCGTTGGCGCCGATGGCATAGAGAATCTCCGTCACGCCCGGCGCGAGTGAGACAATACGCTTGGGCTGCGTGTTCACCGTCACGCGATGCCCAAAGGTATCAACGACCGTGACAGGAAAACTATCGCCCTGGGCTACCGGGAAGGCGATGCCACGTTGGTGTTCGCGCCACACCGTCTTCACACGCGGCAAGGCAATGATCGCTGTGACCACGCCGAGCAGTAGCACGATAAGTCCCAGCGTTCGCCATGATCGATTAGCCATCTTTCATCCTTTTCCTAACAAAAAAACCTGGCCGCGAAAACGGCCAGGCTAAGAAAGACTCCACGCGCCTGCGCCATGCCACTTCCCGCGAAGAGGCGGTTGGCAGATTGTGCAGGCAGGTCTCCTGGCTTCCATGTCATCCTCGCCCCACGCCTTCCCATCCCGCTACCGAAACAGTGGCCTCCTGTGGGGGTCGTCGATGGTTACAGTTGCGCGTCAGCGACGGATTTGCACCGTCTTCCCGTCGTCCTGTCAATCATGCGATATTTTGTACCAGCATGGTACCAACACCGGGGGGAGCCGTCAAGCGATGTCGGCTCAACGCAGCGGTGACAGGTGCCAGATCGGCTCCAGCATTTGAATCACGATACCCGCCGCAATGCTGACGCTCAGCAAGAGGAGCAGCACGCGTAAGGTATCACGCAGGTCATGATTCTCCTTGAGCAAGATAAGCATACCCAGCCCGGCGCTGGAACAGAGCCCGGCAATCGCCGACCCGTAACTGATGGCGTGCCCAAGATAGAGTTGGGTGATCGCCACCGATGCGGCGCAATTGGGAATCAGCCCGACTAACGCGGTCAGCACCGGCTGCCAAGCAGAGTTACTGAGGAGATAGCCGGATAGATTTTTTGAGCCCCCCACCGCATAGTCCAAATAGTTAATACCCAGACTGACCAGGAAGACGAAGACAAAAACTTGCGTTGTATGGCGCACGGGATGCAACCACAGTTCACGCCGTGGTGAGGTGTCATCCACGTGATGCCCACAGCACGCCTCTACCTCAACCGGCTCATCATGGGTATGACCCTCTTCCGCTTCGTCATGCGCGTGCGCTGCCGCCGATTGGAGTGGCTGCTCAGTGCCACCAACGACGACCGGCTCGACCGTGGCATGGGAAACCGCGACATGGCGGCGCGAATCACGAAAGAGCAGATCGATGCCGAACCCGGCCACCAGGGCAATAATGACCTTGGTCAAGATCATTGGCAGCACCAGGCCGATGCGCTGCGGTTGGGCGAGAATGACCGGCACGGCTTCATCGGACGTCGAAAGGTAGACCGCGAGCAGGGTACCTAGCGTGATCATGCGGCGCGCATATAAGGCGCTACCGATGACGGAGAAGCCACATTGGGGAATACAGCCGAAGAGCGCGCCCGCCAGCGGTCCGGCCTTGCCGGCCTGCTGGATGCGCCGTTGAATGACGCCGCCGTAACGAAACTCCAACCATTCGATGAAAAAATAAATCAGCAGGAGGAACGGGACCATGACCAGGCTATCCAATAAGGCATCCTTGATTACGAGATACATGCGGTCTCCTGCGCAGGCGTCGCGTGGTCAGGCATCCTGCAGGTTGGGCAGACGCCATAGACTTCAAGATGATGGCGTTCAATGATATAGCCGGTTTCCCTGGCCAGCAGACGTTCGAGGATCGTCAGGTCGCAGGAATCGAATTCGACGATGGCGCGGCATTGGCGACAAATCAGCGGATGCGAATGCCCCGGACGCACGGCCACAAAATACGCTTTCCCGCTCACGTCGTCTTGAATACGACGGAGGAGGCCCATGTCGAGCAGTAAAAATACCGTCCGATACACGGTCGCCTGACCGATATGCGCCTGCAGCAAGGCGTCGACCGCCGCGCTGATGGTATGTCCCTGGGGATGTTCGACGAAAAACGTCCACACCGCCCGGCGCTGCGGAGTATAGGGGATGCCGCGTGCGCGGAAGATCGCCGCCATATCTTCAGGTAAAGGCAAGGTGTTCATCGTGAGAAACTTTATCATCTAGCCATGCGCACGTCAAGGTAGTGCAGGCCACCTCGGCCTAATCGACGCATGAATCTTGCAAAACAGTTTCCGAGACAGCGCTGATCCTGT
>DASXVL010000733.1:0-9448 GCA_036504255.1 Armatimonadota bacterium
AGCCAGGGGTAGCGGTTTTCCTGGTAAATATTCATCGGTCCGCCCATCACCACCAGCCAGTCAAAGGCATCCGGGTCTGGGAGGGGCTGGCCTTCGTCAAGGCGCGTGCTCGTGACGGTGCATTCGCGCGCCTGCGCCCAGGCGAGGATCTGCGCCGGGTCTTCGAAGGGCACATGTTGCAGGTAGTGCAGTCGCATCGTCTTACTCCAGCACCGGGCTTTCGCGCGCAAACGCGTCGGCCGCCTCAATCTCCGCCTGTACGTCCGCCTGCAGTTGCGCGTAGTCCTCCGCGGTGAGCGTACCGCCCGCGAGGAGGCGGTCGGCGAAAAGGGGAATCGGATCGTTCTCGCGCCACGCCGCCTCTTCTCCCCGCGTGCGGTACACGCAGAGGTCGCCGCGCGAGTGGCCCGTCTGGCGGTAGGTCTTCGCCTCCAGTAAGGTCGGCCCCTCGCCCCGGCGCGCGCGCGCCGCCGCCTCGGCGACGGCGTCACGCACCGCGTGGACGTCGTTGCCATCGACCACAACACCCGGCATGCCGTAGCCGGCAGCGCGGTCGGCGATATCACGCACGCTCACCATGGCACAGGCCGGACTGGACATCGCGTACAGGTTGTTCTCGCAGAGATAAATGACGGGCAATTTCCAGATGGAGGCCATGTTCAGCGACTCATGGAAGACCCCCTGATTGCTCGCGCCATCGCCGAAGAAGGCCAGCGCCACTTGCCCGCTGTTGCGGTAGCGCGCGGAAAAGGCGGCGCCGGTGGCCACCGCCATCATGCCGCCGGTGATGCCGTTCATGCCGAGAAAGCCGATGGAAAAATCCGCCATGTGTTGCGTGCCGCCACGACCGGCCGAGTACCCGGTCGCTTTGCCGAAGAGTTCAGCCATCATGCGCCGCGGATCGCCGCCACGCGCGAGAAAATGGCCGTGGCCGCGGTGATTGCTCGTGACATAGTCATCGGGACGGAGTGCGGCGGACGCGCCCACGGCGGTCGCCTCCTCACCCACCGCCAGGTGTGAGGTGCCTCTGAGTTCACCGGCGGCAAAGAGCGCGTCGACATGCAGCTCGAATTGGCGAATGAGCAGCATGCGCCGCAGCAGGGCGGCAGGGGTTGTTAGTGGTTCGGGCATCGCGTCACTCCATCGCAGCGAGAATCATCGGGTCAACTCTGTGAAAACTTTGGCGATAGTTAGTTAGACCCGCATGTGTCTCGATGGTTGTAGCGGGTTGACGCATCGCGGCGTCAACCCGCTACAGTATAACCCAAGGCGCAGGATATGACACGCTGCGACGGGCTACCGTCGCGAATAACTGGTCGTGCGTGGCCGTGGTGGCTGTGCGGGGTGAGCTGGTTGCGCCGACATGCGTTTGAAAAGCGCGATGATAGCGCGCACAATCCCTTCAATGAGATACGCCAGCCAGAGGAGCTCCAACACCAGCAGCATCGAAAAGCCAAACCAGGTGAGGGGAGCCCAGAAGAGCGTGTCTTTTCCCCCCGGTCGCAAGGCGAGGAAGATGGCGATAATGCTGATGGAGACGAGGTAAATCAGCGCATCGCGCACGCAAGCGTTCCACCGGGGCAAGAAGAGATAAGCACCGACCGCCCAGAAGATGATGGTCATCAGGCAGAATAGCGCCAGATATTGGGTGACCCAGGTATCAATGATCTGCGTTAGTAGCTCGGGAGTCATTGGGGTCGATCTCCTTAGTTGGTCGTACGCGCGCATCCTTGATGATCGGGCTCCAGGGGAGGGAGAGATCGTCCTATAGCCTATTATTCCACAATTGAGTCTTTTCTCAAACAAAATTATTGCTGACTCGTTAGTGCGAGGCAGCCGAACAGGACAGAGCAGGCGTGAAAACTTGACGATGCAGCCATGATTTCTATATACTAAACCGGTTTGTGACTGATAGCCGTGGCGAGTTAACTCCCTGCCGCGGTAGCCTGCGGGCACACTGACGTCGCACCACATACTATCTTCCCGCCAGACGGGAAACAAGGGAGTGCCAATTGGCTTTAGTATCCATGAAAGAACTGCTGGAGGCCGGCGTCCATTTCGGCCACCAGACCCAGCGATGGAACCCGAAGATGAAGCGCTTTATCTATGGCGCGCGCAACGGGATTTACATCATCGACCTCCACGAGACCCTGCGCCGCTTGGACGACGCCTTTACCTTTGCACGTGAAATTGCGGGCAATGGTGGGCAGATCCTCTTTGTCGGCACCAAAAAGCAGGCTCAGGATGCCGTATTCGAAGCGTCACAGCGCTGTGGCATGCACCATGTCACCCACCGCTGGCTCGGCGGCATGATGACCAACTTCCCCACCATTCAGCAGCGAATTCGCCGCATGCGCGAACTGCGCGCCATGGCGGAAGACGGCACCTTCGATCGTCTGCCCAAGAAAGAAGTCAGCAAGCGCCGTGAAGAGCTCGCGAAGCTCGAGCGCGTGTTGTCCGGTATCGAGCACCTCAAGTCCGCGCCGGAAGCCCTCTTCATCGTTGACGTGAAGAAAGAGCACATTGCGGTACTCGAAGCGCTCCGCCTCGATATTCCCATCGTCGCCATTGTCGACACCAACTGCGATCCGGAGCCCATCGACTACGTCATTCCGGCGAATGATGACGCCATCCGCGCTATCCGCCTCATCGCCAACAAGATGGCTGACGCCATCATCGAAGGCCGCCATGAGTACGATGCGAAGATGGGCGAACTCTACGGCGAGCAGGGCTACACGTCCGACCTCTCCCCGTTCCGCCCGCTACCTGAGCAGGAAGTAGCCGCCACGGAAGAAGTCGCCCAGGTCGAAGCCACCGTCGCTGCTGTCGAAGCGGTCGGCGATGCCGAAACCTTCGTGGAAGAAGAAGAGCCTATCGTCCTGCCGGAAAAAGAGAAGTACTTCGAAGTCGCGAAAGACTACGGCGCGATCGGCGAAGAAGACTAGACGATACTCAGCGCCCGGCACGCGCTGCCGGGCGCTGTGGTTTTTTACGCCGCGGCGAGCTTCGCTCGAACCGCGGCCTTTCCCATGTGACAGGTCAAGCACCTGCAATGAATTGACCCCGGCGCCGAACACGGCGCTCGTGAGGAGGAAACCATGGCTGAAATTTCCGCCCAAATGGTAATGGAATTACGCACAAAAACCGGCGCCAAGATGATGGATGCGAAACGTGCGCTGGTCGATGCGGATGGCGACATGGAAAAAGCGGTCGCGCTGTTGCGCGAAAAAGGGCAGGCGGACGCCGCCAAGCGCACCCATCGTGCCACGGCTGAAGGCGCCATCACCAGTGCGCAGACCGAGAACCACGACGCCGCTGCGCTGATCGAATTAAACTGCGAAACCGACTTCGTCGCGAAGACCGACCAGTTCGTCGGGCTGGCCAACGCGTTGGCCACCTGGGTGCTCGGGCAGTCCGCTGCTACCGTGACCCCCGAGGACGCGCCCGCCAATCTCGCGGCCGACATCAAGGAAGCCATCTCCAAGACCGGTGAGAACATCCAGTTCAAGCGCGGAGCCAAGTTTGCCAGCACCAATGGGGTGGTCGAGAGCTATCTGCACCTCGGCGGCAAAATCGGCGTGCTCGTGCAGGTGGACGGCGTGAGCAATGACGCCGTGCGCGGGTTGGCCAAAGACCTCGCCATGCAGGTCGCCGCCGCCTCGCCGGAATTCCTGACGCGTGAAGACGTGCCGCAGAGCACCATCGACAAAGAGATGGAAATCTACCGCCAGTTGGCGCGCAACGAAGGCAAGCCGGACCAGTTCCTCGACAGGATCGCCACCGGTCGCCTGGAAAAATTCTTCAAGGACAACTGCCTGGTTGAACAGCAGTTCATCAAGGACCCGGACAAACAGGTGAAGGATCTGGTCGCCGAAGTCGCGAAAGCCGCCGGCGCTCCGCTCACCGTGAAGGGCTTTGTCCGCTACCAGCTCGGGCAGTAACATCGTATAACGAACACCAAACAGCACGTGGGCGATCCGCTGGATCGCCCACGTGCTGTTTTTTAATGCCGGGATTCAGCTGATTATCCGGATATTTCCGCCAGTAACGTATTGAATTCATCCTCGGTAAGGATCGTCACGCCCAGCCCTTGTGCTTTCGTCGCCTTCGATCCCGGATTTTCGCCCACCACGACGTAGTCGGTGCTCTTGCTCACGCTCGACGTCGCCTTGGCGCCCAGCGCGCGCACCCGGCCTTCCGCCACGTCACGCGGCACGGAGAGCGTACCGGTGAAGACAAACGTCTTCCCGGTCAATGGCCTTTCCCCAATGGGCGCGGGGCCGCGCGGCTGCACGCCGGCGCGTTGCAACTCGGTCAGCAGAGTCGCCGTCTGCTCCTGCCTGAAAAAGATGGCGACGCTGTTGGCAATTTGCGGCCCGATGCCAGGGATGGTCAGCAGTTCCTCTTCATTCGCCGCCGCCAACTGCTCCAAGCTGCCGAAATGCGCCGCAAGGATCTCCGCCACCGTCTCGCCGACATAGCGAATGCCGAAGCCGAAGATGAGACGGCCCAGCGTCGGTTCCTTGGCCGCCTGGATGGCGGCGATGACGTTACGCGCCGACTTCTCGCCCATGCGCTCCAGCGCGGTCAAGCTCTCCTCGGTGAGGAAGAACAGGTCGGCAGGATCGTGCACCTGCCCGCGTTCGACTAATTGGTCGATGAGCGCGGGGCCGACGCCCTGGATATCCAGCGCGCCGCGCGACACAAAATGGCGAATGTTCTGCTTCAATTTTGCCGGACAGGCGATGCCGCTGCAGCGCGCCACCGCTTCCCCTTCCGGGCGTACTACCGCGGAGCCGCACACCGGACAGACGTCGGGCATAACGAACTCCACCTCGTCGCCATCGCGGGCCTCCGGGATAACGCGTACCACCTCAGGAATGACTTCGCCCGCCTTTTGAATCACCACGCGGTCGCCGATGCGCACGTCCTTGCGCCGAATTTCGTCTTCATTGTGCAGCGTGGCGCGGCTGACCACCGAGCCGGCCAGCGTCACCGGCTCCATCACCGCCACCGGCGTGAGCGCCCCCGTGCGCCCCACCTGCACCAGGATGTCGGTAATGGTAGTGTCAGCCTGTTCCGGGGCGTACTTGTACGCGATGGCCCAGCGCGGGCTGCGTGACACGAAGCCGAGCGTGCGCTGTGCGGGGAGCAAATTCACCTTCACTACCACGCCGTCGATATCATAATGCAATGTACGACGCGCCTGCTCCCACTTATCGCAAAAGGCCAGCACCGCGTCCGCGCCATGGACGAGTTCGACGTTCGGGTTCACCGGCAAACCGGCGTCCGCGATGAAGTGCAGCACCTGGGCATGCGTGGTAAAGTCGAGGCGTCCCATCTCGCCCAGCGCATAGCAAAAGGTATTCAGGTTACGCGAGGCGGTCACGCGCGAATCGAGTTGGCGCAGCGACCCGGCAGCGGCGTTGCGCGGGTTGGCGAAGGGCGGCTCGTCGTTCGCCTCACGTTCGGCGTTGATGCGGTCGAACTCGGTGCGGGACAGATAAATTTCACCGCGAATTTCGATAACGCCGGAGAGATCAGCCACCGGATGCAGATGCGCGGGGATGGCCTGGATGGTGCGGATGTTGGCGGTGATATCCTCGCCTTCGACGCCGTTGCCGCGCGTCGCGCCGGTCACCAGCGCCCCATCCTGGTAGGTGAGCGATACGGCCAGGCCATCGATTTTTAATTCGCACGCATACTCGACGTCGGCATCCGACTCCAGCCCGAGCCCGCGCTTCACGCGCTGGTCAAAGGCGGCAAACTCTTCATGCCCAAAAGCATTCGCCAGCGAGAGCATCGGCACCCGATGCTGCACCGGGCCGAATTCCGTTACTGGTTGCAGCACTGTGCCGGTAGCTTCCAGATCTGTCTGGACTGTTAGCGATACTGTTGGCCCGACACGCTGCGTGGGCGAATCAGGCGTGACGAGATCAGGCCGCGCGCGCTCGATCTCTTCCAACTCGCGAAAGAGCGCGTCGTACTCGGCATCGCTGATCTCCGGCGCATCCTGCAAATAGTACAGTTTGTTGTGTCGCTCTAACTGCTCTCGCAGTTCCTGCGCCCGCCGCGCCACCGGGTTGTCCGGGGTGGCGTCATCGAAGATATCCAATTGATCTGGCATGGGGGAAGACCTTTGCATGAATATGGGCAATGCGACTCGCATCGCTTACCAATTGTATGCTGTTTCGAGGACTGTGAAAAGCAGGGAACGGCAAATCGCTCTCCTCCTGGGAACGCCAATCTCCTGATTGGCGCTACGGAGATGCCAATCAGGAGATTGGCGTTCCCAGGGGGAGCCTGTCGCATTACGTTTTTGTACTTTCCATAATTGTCTCCGTTGTGCGAAAATGCAGCTTGGCCACCTGGCGCAGCAGCGGCAGTCCCCCTTGCCGGTACAACTGCTCACCGGTGGGGATGACATGCGTTGCGCCTTTCGGTAACGGGATGCCAACCTGTTGTGAGAGGGTGGCCAGGCGTTGCAGGTAGGTGGCGCGGGCGACGATGCTGGCGGCGGCGACGGCGAGGTCGCGTTCGCCTTTGGTTATTTGCACCAGCCGTACCTGACGACCGGCGCGCATGAGCGCGGTTTCCAGCACGGCCGCGTCGCCGAATTGGTCAGAAATGACGAGCGTTGCGCCGGTGCGGGGCAGCAGGTTTTCGATGACGCGCGCGTGCGCCCAGGCGAGCAGGCGGTTGACGTTCCCCATGCGCGTGTAGAGATCGTTGTAGGTGGCGGGGGAGATGCGCACGATTTCATGCGGGAAGATGGCGGTGATCTCTGTGGAGATGACCAGCGCGCGTTTGTCGGAGAGCTTTTTGCTGTCTTTCACGCCCAACGCTTGCGCCGTGAGCTCTGACGCGGCGTCGAGGTAGACGCCGGCGACCACCAGATCGCCGAAATAGTCGCCCTTGCCGGATTCATCGGTGCCGATGCGCGGCTGTCCGGCCAGTGCCTCGATCAGCCCTTCCGCTGGGGGAGCGGTCATGCCTTCACCTCTACCGTTCAGCGATCCGAGGAGAGCCCGATGGCCACGCGCGCCAGCGTAATCAGGTGCTCCAGGCCTTCCAGATATGCCAGATAGGTGCGGGCATCGCTCGCGACGTTCGCGTCCGCGGAGGCGGCCAGCGCCTCCAGACGCTCGCGCATCTCATCATCCGCGCGCAGGTCTTCACGTGGTACGCGTTCGCCATTGATGATATCCATGACCGTATCGCCGACGCGGCTATCAAACAACACGAGTTCGGCATGGAGTTGATCGAGCGTGTCATCGGCGCTGCGCTCGGGAAACGGTTCGCGCATCAACGCTTCGACGGCCATGGCCAGTTCGCGCTTCGGGTTGCGCTTTTTCTTCTCGCCGCTGCCCTTCTTGGGGTAATCGCGTGTCATGCGCGCGCCCTCCACAAGACCACAGAGACGAGCGCCCACGCGCCCTCAGCCAGCAGCGTGCCCAGGCGGAAGAGCACTGGCAGCACCAGCGCCACTTCCAGCGGGAAATGCAAGGACTCCTGGAGGATGACCTTCTGTACCCACTCGGCCAGGCCAAGTCCGCCGGGAGACATGCCGACGAAACCGGCGGCCCAGGAACCGGCAGCGGTACCGATGAGCACGGGGATATGGTCGGCGGCGGTCGGGTAGATGGCGCAAGCGAGCAGCGCAAAGGCGAACCCGTAAAACGCCCAGCGGATGACGGTGGCGGCGAAGATGCCCAGCACTTCCCCGTAGCCCAGGGTGTGGGTGATGGTCGGTTGTTTGATCTTCACCAGCGCCCAATTCATCACCGGCAGCATAATCTTCGGATGGGCGCAGATTAAGACCAATGGGATGACCGCTAATGCCGGGGCAAGCATTTTCGTCGAAGCGGAGATGTGCCAGACGAGCAACGCCACCAGGAAAAGAAACAGCCCGGAGGCCGTGCGCAAGGCCAACTCCACTGTACTGGAGGCGAGCACCGGGACGATATCACGATTCGCTTCTTTCGCCAGGCCGGCGCGTATCACCAGACTCGCGACTTTGCCTGGGATGTAGCGCGCCAGCGATGACCAGATGTATACGGGAACCGCCAGCCGGAAGGGGAGCACGTCGGTAAACCAGGCGAGCGTGCGATTCCAGATCGCCACTTCCAGCGCGGAGTTGATGAGCAGCACCACCAGCGCGAGCGCGACAAGATCCCAACGCAAGGCCCAGTTATAGTCACGAATATCCGGCCAACTTTTATGGATCTGCCAGGCGAACACCGCAAGGAGTATCACAGGCAGCGCCAGATTCAAGGCGAGCTTCCACCCCGCGGGGCGTTTGGTCAGGGGCACGGCCTCATCAACTTGCATGCGATACCTCGTCCGTGGTGGTGAAATTCAATCGTTCGGCCACCGGGGGCGGCGGCGTCTGTGCCAGCGTTTGCGCCAACAGCCCTTCCGCGACCAATCCGATCGCGAAGAGGATGGGGCCGCCGACAAAGAGACAGAGCGTGAGAATACTGAGCAGCGGATACGGGGTTTGATTGGTGAGCACCGTATACGTGCTGATGAGCAACCCGAGGATGAGCCCGCTTAAGAGGAAAATGAAACCTACTCCGCCGAAGAGATGCAGCGGGCGCATGCGGTAACGCGTCAGGTAGACGACGGTGAGCAAATCGAAAAAGCCGCGCAGAAAACGCTCCCAGCCATATTTCGAGATGCCGCTGCGCCGTGGGTGATGGGTGACGATTAGCTCCTCGATGCGGAATCCGCGCGCGGCGGCAAGGGCCGGAATGTAGCGATGCAACTCGCCGTAGAGCGAGATCTCACGCACGACCTGACGCCGATACCCTTTGAAGCCGCAGTTCATGTCGTGCAGTGGCACGCCGGTGACGCGCCGCACGGTGTTGTTAAAGAGGCGCGAGGGGAGCGTCTTGCCGATGGGGTCATGGCGGTTCGCCTTCCAGCCCGACACGACATCCGTATGCTGCAGCGCGTCGAGAAAGCGCGGAATCTCCTGTGGATCATCCTGCAGGTCGGCGTCCATGGTGATGATATACTCGCCGCGTGCGGCGCGAAATCCTAGATCGAGCGCAGCGGCTTTCCCGCAGTTGCGTCGAAAGGCGATCACCCGGCAATCCGGATCGGCGGCAGCGAGTTCGCGCAGGATGGCGCGCGAGCCGTCGGTGCTCCCGTCATCGATGAAGAGCAGCTCCGCCCGGAGCTCCAGGCGTGCAAATTCGTCGCGAACGCGCGTATATAACTCACGCAGCGTTCCGTCTTCATTGTAGCAAGGGATGATTACGGATACCGTGGGCTCGATAGCAGGCATGGCATCTCCATTATCCGCGGGATTGACCGGAAAGATTGTCAATTCTTTAGACGCTGACACCGGGAAAACGTTCCGAAACTATGACGCCCCGCGTGCGACATCTCGCACGCGGGGAGCATACAGGCATCAGCCCGAAGCGATTATTAGAAGTGGTGG
>DASXVL010000734.1:0-6545 GCA_036504255.1 Armatimonadota bacterium
CATACAAAATATTGCGACATCGGCAGGGACTTTCCCTGCCGGAAAGCGAATCTTTTCAAGGGACTAACCAGGCCATGGCTCGCCATGCGCCGGGCCGGGTAAGGGAGTACGTATGCGCATTGCCTATTTTGATTGTCTGTCGGGTATCAGTGGCAACATGATCCTCGGCGCGTTGCTGGCCTGTGGGCTGGAACAATCGGTGCTGGAGGAGGAATTATCCCGCTTGCCGCTGCATGGCTGGCGTCTTCAGGCGGAACGCGTGCAGCGGAAGGGCATCAGCGCCGTGTTTGTCGCGGTGGATGACGGGGGGCATGCGCATCAGCATAGCCATCATGCGCACCCACACCGTGGCCTCACGGAGATTTGCGCCCTCATTGCCGCCAGTACCCTCTCCGACCGCGTGCAGGCTATGGCCACCGCGATATTCACCCGTCTGGGGGAAGCCGAGGCGGCGGTCCATGGGACGACGCCCGAGCAAGTACATTTTCATGAAGTGGGCGCGGTCGATGCCATCATCGATATCGTCGGGAGCGCCATCGCCCTGGAACGCCTGGGCATCGACCGGGTGGTCGCCTCCCCGTTACCGCTCGGGTCCGGTTGGGTGACGTGCGCGCACGGGACCTTTCCCGTTCCCGCGCCGGCCACCGCACGCCTGGTGCAGGGTGTGCCGATCGTGGAAACGGATATCGCCGCCGAACTCGTCACCCCTACGGGGGCGGCGATCATTACCACGCTCGCCGAGCGCTTTGGCCCACTGCCGACGATGACCGTCCAGCAAGTCGGCTATGGCGCCGGCTCGCATGATTTGCCGCGCCCGAACGTCTTGCGCGTCTTTCTCGGGGAGGAAACGGTGTCGTCCGCGCCGGTCGCGGTGGTGGGGTTGGAAACGAATATCGACGATGTGTCAGGAGAGATTCTCGGGTACCTGATGGATGCCTTACTCGCCGCCGGCGCCCTCGATGTCTTTTACACCCCGATCCACATGAAAAAGAATCGACCCGGCGTGTTGGTGCGCGTGCTCTGCGCGCCGCAGGACGAAGGCGCCTGTACGGACCTCCTCTTTCGGGAGACCACCACGCTCGGTGTTCGACGGACAACCTATACCCGCACGGTACTGCCCCGCGAGCTGCGCACTGTGGATACCGCCTTCGGTGCGGTGCGCGTCAAAGTCAGCGCCTGGCGAGGTCAGACGCGGGTCGAACCGGAATACGAAGATTGCCGTCGCTGCGCGGAGGCGGCACAGGCGCCATTGCTGGCGGTCTATCAGGCCGCACGCTGCGCAGCGCATGAAGCGTCATCATAACAGAGAGGAATCGGATCAATGCAAGCACACGCGATTGTCTTCCCCCAGGTGAATGCGGTGGAATTGCGCCCCATTACCTTACGAGACCCGGCTGCGGGTGAGGTATTGGTGGAGGTCGAGTACACTTGTATCAGCCCGGGCACGGAATGCCGCTGCCTGCGCGGCGGTGAACCGGCGGCGCAGGAGTTCCCCTTTATTCCCGGCTACTCTACCGTCGGACGGATTAGCGCGAAAGGGGCCAATGTGGCCTTGCCCATCGGCACGCGCGTGTACTGCCGTGGCACCGCCGTCGCTGACGGCGCGGAAATTCGCTGGGGCGGGCAGGTGAGCCATGCCATCACCAGCGCCGAGGCGGTGTATCCGCTCGCCGAATGGGTGGATCCGTTGGAAGCCTCGCTCGCGGCGATGGCCGCCATTGCCTTTCATGGGTTGCGCCTGAGCCGTCCCTTTGTGGGGGAGAAGGTTGCCGTGGTGGGGCTGGGCATCATCGGCCAGTTGGCGGCGCGGTTGCATGCCTGCGCCGGGGCGCATGTGGTGGCCAGCGACCTGTCGCCGGAGCGCGTGGCATGCGCGCAGGCGGCCGGTGTGGAGGCGATTGTCCCCACGGGGACGTTGCAGGATGCCTTTGCGCCGTTTTTCCCGGAGGGCGCGGACATTGTCATTGACGCCACCGGCGCGCCCTCGGTCTTGCCGGAGGCGATGACGCTGGGCATCACGCCCCCCTGGGACAACGCGCTGGCAACGGGCGCGCGTTTCCTCATTCAGGGCAGCTACGAGCGCGACATCGCCCTCCCGTACCGTACCGCCTTTGAACGGCAAATGACCTTTCTTACCCCGCGCGACTGCCAACCGCGTGATCTGTTGGCGATCCTCGACCTGCTCACGCGCCGGCAACTGGCCATACGCGATCTGGTCAGCGAGGTGCGCACTCCCGACGACGCGCCGGCGGCATATGCGGCGCTGTGCGCACGGGGCGCCACCTTGATGACGGTGGCGTTTGACTGGTCGAAATATCACGTTCGCGCGTAGTGGTTAAGATGAGACGGGCTGGCAGGTTCAGATGTGCCAGCCCCGCCGCGCATCCAAGACAACCGGCTGAAGCCCCTCGCCCAGACTTGGGAGAGGGGCCGCTGTTTACATGCCGTACCAGATCGTTAACGCGCGCAAGTGACTGCGATCGCAGAGGAAATTCGCGCGGATGCGCTCAGAGGGCAGATCGAGGAGTGGGGTAATGCCGTGCTGATGATCGACGGTGCGCACGGCCTGCGCGACGCAGGCGGCGTCCGGTGCGGCCAGCCCGCGTCCCAGCGCATAGGCGCGCGCCAACCAGCACACCAGCGGGTAGGTCAGTAAGAGCGCATTCATGCCGTCCAGGTAACTACGTCCGTAAAAGCTGCGTCCGAAGAACCCCATGCTCACCAGGCGAAAGTGCAGATAGCGTTCCAGGGTGGCGGCGGCATCGCCGGTTGGACTCCAGTGCGACTGTTCGATCTCGGCAAACGGGACCGCCGGTAACTCGGCATGGAGTGGAGGCAGCAGGCCGCGCCCCACGAGCATGCGTACGGCATGCCGCAAGCGTTGCAGCGGCGCAGCCGCTTCGCCGACACGATCATGGCGGCCATAGACGCCGAGCCATTGGCGGAACGCCATGCGTACCATGGCGGGCGGCGCCACGCACGGCAGGGTATCCTCGCGCGCCGCATCCACGATCTTCCCGGAGACTTGCTCCAGAAAGTCGCTCAGCTTTCGTCCCTCCAGCGTGAGCACTCGCGGCGACCGCAAGAGGGCGGACAGCGTCACGCCACAGAGGACCCGTCGCGTCAGATCGAGCGAATCCGTCATCAGCACGCGTTCGAAAGTCTCCGTGAGACGGCTCAATTGTGCCCAACTCGCTGTCACACGTCCATACAACGGCGGCACGGGCATGGCGTCGGTCTGTCCCTCCGGCACCACCTGCGACATGAGCCCGAGCAATGAATTGCGGTAACTGGGAATGGGATGGCCGAAATTCTCCGATGTGGATGGGCAATCAAAGCGCACGTCGATACGGACTTGGCTGCCTAACGGCACAAAGCGGAAAGGGTAGAGGCGGCAGGCCAACGGTTTCGCCGGCTCGCCAAAACGGGCATGAATGCGACAGCGTCCCGCCTCATCGAGGAACACGCAGGCGCCATCCGCGCGGTGCGCCAGTTGGAAACCACCCGGCGCGCGCGTGTATAACGGCTGATCGCCCAGGCCAAGCTCGTCCGCGCTCCAGCCTTGCGCCTCAAGGCGGTTGCGATCCGCGCGGGAAATGATGATGGCAAATCGGCCGCGGCAACAGGCGCCGCACGCCTGGCAATCATAGCATTGAAAGGCCGGTGGGGTGGTGAGGGTCAGCGGTTTCTTGCTCACGCGCAGACCTCCCCAGCGGGGAAGTGGCGCGTGTGGGCGGCCGTTGGCAAATTCTGTAAGGCGTTAAGCATCGGATGGGCAATCTACAATGGTGGCGATGGTGCAATCCTATCGCAGATGATACCCCAATTCGCCGGAACGATCAATGGCGTCCGGCACGGCGGCCTACTCCAGATTGGAGTGTCGCGCCATCATCATCGCATCGTCTTGCTGCAAACGGCTTTTCAACATCAAGACCATGGTATCCAGCAGCAAGAGCAGCGACTGCTCGAAGAGTGAGCCCATCGGCTGAATGGTCGTGACGGGCTCCACCTCGCTGCGCTCGCGCACCGGGGCAGGCACCAGCACCACCAGGTCGGCCATGCGCCCCAGCGCCGATTCGCGGCGCGAAGTGAGCACAGCGACGGCGCCACCCGCGGACTTCGCGGCTTGCGCTGCCAACAGCGGGGTAATCGTTTCCCCGGACCCCGACCCGATCAAGAGCAGGTCACCGGTTTGCAGGCTGGGGGTGGTGGATTCACCCACCACATGGCAGTGAATATCGAGATGTGTCAGGCGGATGGCGAAGGCACGCATCATCAAGCCGGAACGACCGCGCCCGTCCAGGAAGAGCCGGCGACTGTGAATGATGGCATCCACTAATTGGCGAATTTCCGTTGAATCAACGCGCGCGAGGACAATACCGACCTCATCAACTAACCGCTGAGCATATAATCCAAATTCCATGCGTACATACCTTCTCGCTCCTTCCATTGTCCCTCGCACGGTTGCGAGTTGTCAACCGGCGCCGAAAAGCCGGATTTTCTCGCGAAGTCCTCTTGACAGCGTACGACGAATTCGGTATTCTACACAGCGCAGGAAGCTCGAGACGCATTGACACCGGATGGAGTATCCGGTATGATAAAAACACCTGTGGGGCCATAGCTCAGCTGGGAGAGCGCTTGCATGGCATGCAAGAGGTCGTCGGTTCGATCCCGTCTGGCTCCACCATCTCCTCGCCTTCTCTGCGAATCCATGCCGCACGGCGGCGATGCTGGTAGCTTGCAGCCTGGAAGGACGATCCCCCTCTCGAGTGTCCCCCTAGGGAGCTTGTAGTGTGATAATGACCGTACTGCCCGCAGTAGTGAAGGTAGTCTTTCGGCGAAGAGCTGTTCTCCGTCCTGTTCATGGTGTGTTCGCCATTCTCCTGGCGCTCTGTTGTGTTGCGCAGCAGCCCTCCTATGCCCAAACCGCTGACCAGCGCGGCGAAGCGCGTGTCTCCATCTTTGCCGATCTCACCGCCGCCTCCCCGATCGATCAAATTAGCTTTCGCATTATGAATAATAGCGATCCGGCGCTCTTGCAGCGCATCGCGCAGACGCTCGGAACGAAATTCGGTGCCGCCCCCGTGCAGCTTAGGTTAGTGAACGGCGATCCGGATTTTCCCGATGATAAAAGCGCGGCGGCTGAGTTTTACGCGCCCATCGTCCCCCGCGGTGAAGGTTACCTGCCCATTAAGCCCTACGTCGAGGCCTTCGCGCCGTATGCGACGCGGGTACGCATCGTCTATTTCGTCAAAGGCCCATTCGCCTATCGGGGTTATGTCAACCCTTATGCCAGTCATGATGTCACTTTTACCGTCGAAATGCCTGAGAACATTACGCCACAAGGTGCTGAACCGCTTGCCTTTTACGGCGTTGATGTTATTATTAAGAATCCCGCGTTGACTGCCTTCCCATTAGCCAACTATCCGGACGAAACGCGGAAGACGACACGAACACTTGTCTGGCGGCTGGCACTCGCAGCCGGTGTCGCCATCATCATCATCATGCTCGGCATGTTGCTCGCTTTGTTCCTGCTGCGCCGGCAGGCCAATAAGGAAAAGCGCGAGACCACAGCGGAGTGTGAGATAACTACAGGGGGCAACCATGATTGAACCCGGTGTCAATGAGTTGTTTACTGAGATCGCCGAATCCGTCGCTCCGCGTCGTTCCGTCACGGAACTGCAGGCAATGCTGGCGACCAACCCGCGTGATTTTTTCGACGCCGTCTGCTTGCAAGCGGTCGAGGAGAAGTCGGCGGACATCTTCTGGAAGGCTGGCGCGCCGCCGTGCTTCCGCATTTCGTCGCGCATCGTGCAGATGGACATCCCGCCGATGACGGCGAAGCAAATGGAAGCCATCTTCTTTACCAGCCTGATGAATGATGAGCAAAAGCAGCGCTTTCTCGCCAAACCCGAGTTGGATACTGCGCTGGAAATCCCCGACGTCATCCGCTTCCGCGTCAATATTTACAAGCAGCGCGGCGCGCTCGCCTCGGTGATGCGCTTGATTCCGCTCGATATTCCGACGCTGGAAGAGTTAGGGCTGCCCAAAGTGCTCGCCTCGCTGGTGACCCACAAACAGGGCATGGTACTCGTGACCGGTCCGACGGGTTCCGGAAAATCGACATCCCTCGCCGCGATGATGGACCTGATCAATACCAATCGGCGCTGCAACATCATCTCGATTGAGGACCCCATCGAGTTCGTGCATCGCGATAAGCTCTCTATTGTCAGTCAGCGGGAAGTCGGCCTCGATACCAACAATTTCCATGATGCCTTGCGCGCGGTGTTGCGGCAGGCGCCGGATGTCATCCTCGTCGGTGAGATGCGTGACGTGGAAACCATGACCGTCGCCATGACCGCCGCGGAAACCGGCCACCTGGTCTTTTCCACCGTCCATACCAACAGCGCGTCGGAAACCATCGAGCGTATTGTGAACATGTATCCCCCGCACGAGAAGCCGCAGATCTGTTTGCGTCTCGCGACGACGCTGCTGGGCGTGTTGTCGCAGAAATTGCCACCGAAAACCGACAAGGGCCGCGTGTG
>DASXVL010000735.1:0-9414 GCA_036504255.1 Armatimonadota bacterium
GGAACGCCAACGTCGCCAGACCCGAAAAATCCTCCACGATCCGGCTACGCCTACTTTCAAAACAGTTTCTTAGGCTGGCGTCGTTCACGAAAAAACTCCTCACACAACGGAAAGATCGAAATTTGCTTGATAGGGCTCGACGACGCCTGTGCGGGCAAGGGCAGTGTCGTGGTGCAATAGAGTCCCTTGACCCCCAATGTCCACAGGCGTTGCCAGGCGACGCCGGTGAAGAGCCCATGCGTCACCAGGATGATGATCTCCTGCGCGCCCGCGCGGAGCAGCCCGCTACAGCAAGCGAGTAACGTGCCGCCGGTGTCGAGGATATCATCGACCACCACCGCCCGCTTCCCCACCGACCCCTGGAATGTCGAGCGCACGCCCTCCGGCGTGCGCTGCTTGGCAAAGACGGCGATGGGCATCGACATCGCCGCGGCGCGCCTGACATCCTCACACCGGGACACCGCCCCGCCGTCGGGTGCGACCAGGGTCGCGTCTTGCCAGCCCAACCGACGAATCTCCGCTGCCCACAACGGCGCGGGGCTTAGCGAACGGACAGGAATGGTGAGCAGTTGCCCGGCGCGCGCGCTATGCACATCGACCGTCACCATGTCATCGAGACCCGACGCGCCGAGCAGTCGCCCCACCCAGGCGGTCGCCTGGCTTCGCCCCGGCTCATCCTTATCTTGTCGCATATACGCCAGATAGGGAAAGAACGCGATGACCTGCGCCGCCCCCTCCTTCTTCAGCGTATGGCACAACAGCAGCGTGGTCAGCAGGTCGCTATCGGGCGGACTGATGGCAGCCAGTACCAGGCAGGGCTCGCCGCGCACGTCATGCTCGACGTGAATCTGCCATTCACCATTCGGAAAGCGCTCGGCGTGCCAATGGCCCGCCGTCATCGCCGCACGCTGCTGCAGTGGCACGGCCAAGGGGGCGTAGGCAGGTGTGTGGAAGAGGATCATGCCGACGCCTCGCGCATCAGGCGCATGACTTCATCATCCGTGACCGGGTGAAAATCCTGGTAATAGGCGCCGACCGCCCCCCGAAAAATCTCCGGAATTTCCAGCGCGACGATGCGATCCACTTCGCCGCGCAGCGCCACGGCGGTCTCGGGAGGAATCACCGGGATGGCGACGATCACTTGACTGGGATGGCGTGTTTTTACTTCGGCAATGGCGGCGCGCATCGTCAGCCCGGTGGCGATACCGTCATCGATGAGAATGGCGATTTTTCCCTCCACCGGGACCGAAGGCCGCCCAGTGAGATAGCGTTCGCGCCGTCGTGCGGCCTCTTGCCGTTCCCGCGCGACGGCCATGGCGAACCATGCCGGATCAACACGCGCACGCTCCTGTTCATTGCAGACCAGACCATCGGCTTCGGAAACCGCACAGATAGCATATTCCGGAAAGTCCGGATGGCCGATCTTGCGTGCCACCAGCAGGTCGAGCGGCGCGTGCAGCGCTTTGGCCACCGCGACGCCGAGCACCACGCCGCCACGCGGCAACGCATACACCACCACACGCTGACCGTCAAACTCGGCCAGTGCGTGCGCCAGTCTTTGCCCCGCCTCGTTACGATCTCGGAAGAGCATGATTTCACTTCCTGGGGTGTCATCACCCGCGATAGCGCGTTGTTATATTATCCCATCCGCTGCACACCACCATGGCCGAAGAGGGCAACGTGCCTGTCGGAATCCGAGGCCACGCCAATGCCCTCCAGTTTGTGGTATCATCAATCGATAACTATTGTTGGAGGAGCAAGCATGAGGACTACTTGGCAGCGATCGACCATCGCATTGGTGATTTTTATCGCTCTGTTATTGGTGTTTTGCGGGCTGTCCCTGTTGCGGCAATCTGCTCCAAAGAATCGCCCTGGAGAAGTAACGATTCTCGCGAAAGATCGTCTCTATGGTACGAATATGAAGATGATCATGTGGAAATTCAAAACGGATGATACCAAGGCCGTACAAAAGAATCAGGCAATTGCGGAAAAGCTGCTCCCCGATATCATCCGCCAGGCTGAACAGGAAAATGTGGACTCAATAGTCGTCCAAGCGGTACAACGAAAATCGTTGCTGATAATGAGTTATGATTCTTCCTATGGTTACGTCTGGAACAAGGGAGTGGACGGACAATGGCATCACCATGCCGATAATGAAGCTGCCCGGTACAGCACGCAAGGAAACACCTACTACCAGCAGCAGCAGTACCAACAGGCCGTCGATGCTTTTTCACAATCGTTGAAAAGCTCTCCACGCCAGACGGAGGTGCTGGCTGCTCGTGGCCTTTCCTATACACGATTGCGCCAATTCAACAACGCCATTCAAGATCTCTCTTCGGCGCTGCAGATTGTGGGCAGCAATAATACGCAGATATCGGCACGTGGGCAACTCTGCTATCTACGTGGACTGACCTTCTTCGACATGCACAAGGACCGCCAGTGCATCGCGGATTTGCAGACCTATCTCTCCTCGAAGTTCACGGCTAATCAAGCTTCCGCAAACCAATGCGCGGTGGCGAATAACGATATTGCTTGGCTGATGGCGACCAGCCCGGACGCGGCGGTGCGCAATGCCAACGAGGCCATTCGCTATGCAAAGCAAGGGATTCCCTACGCGACTGAAGGCCTCTTACCAGCAATGATGATGGATACCCTCGCTGCCGCCGAAGCCCGTGCCGGTCAGTATCCACTCGCTGTCGCGTCAGAAATGAAAGCGATAGCGCAGGTCACCGATGAGCAGCTAAAATCAGGGATGCAACAACGGCTTCAGCTCTACCAACAACAGAAGCCACATACCGAGCACTATTCTTCACTATAAGCCCATCGGTCTATGGACTGGATCACGAGCAGTGTGGCGCGCTCCTGTGCAGGCGCTGATAGCATTACACGATGGCGCGTACTACCGCTTCCCGCTCACGGAAATAGCTCGCCGTTTGCTGCACCAGGCGGTCCAATTGCGCCGGGTCCGGGGCGCCGTACATCGCCGGGTACGGGTCACCGCCGGGGCCGAGCGGCTCGGGCGTGACATAGCAGCCTGGGCGGTTGTAGCCGAGCAGATAGAGCGCCATGATGACGGTATCGATATCGAGCGAGCCCTCACCCAGTGCGCCGCGCTGGCTGTCGGCCAGGTGCAGATTCGTCAACTGCTCCCCCGCCTGCAGCACTGCCATCCCAATGTGCGCATCCTCGCTCTGCATGTGATAGAGATCACCGTTGATATGCCCGACACCGGGGTGTTGCACGGCGGCGATATAACGCTGCGCGTCGGCGATGGTGTGGCAAAAGCTCACCTCGGCGGCGCGGATCGGTTCGATGGCCGCCTTCACACCGGCCTGCACAAAGAGATCGGCCACCGAGCGCAACGTCTCCACCGAACGCGCGAATTCCATGGCATCGTGGGCGCGCGGTCGCCCGACGGCTCCCGGTACCACCAGCAGGTATGCCGCGCCCACCTGCGCGCAGAAGTCGAGCGTGCGCTTGAGGTAATCGAGCGCGCGCTGGCGGGTGACCCCGCTGGGGCTGGACAGATCATTCTCCGCCGAGAACATCCCGCAGACGCCGGACACGGTGAGCCCGTGGTCGCCCAGGATCGCACAGGTTTCGGCAGGTCGATAGCCGAGATCCGCGCCATAGTGGTTACCATGCAGTTCGATGAAGCGAATGTCGGCATCCTGCAGGCGTTTGGCCGAGGTGGCCAGCGGCTCCATGCCGAACCCCCAGTTGCTCCAAGACAGGTTGAGCGGTGACGCGCTCAGCGTTTGCGCGAGAAAGCGCGCCCGGATGTCGGCGTTCTTGCGCTCAAAATGCTGCCTACACATACGTCCTCCTCGTGGATGACCCGACACGACACGCAGCGTATTACCCGCGGTACATACGGGATGCGCTTGCCGGTGTGGTATATTATTGCTATAGTATTGCGCAACGCGCGCTCCTGCGCTAGCACTTATATTGCCATTACTTATCGTGGATTGCGCAAATGCCGATCACTCCCGTGACCTTAATCAGCGTGGGGCATGTTCGCCCCAACCCGCGCTGGGGCATGCCGCCCCATCAGCATAGCTTTCATGAAATGATTGCGGTCGTGCGCGGTCACCTCCACGTCACGTTTCCAGAAGGAACGGTCCACGCCGGGCCGGATGATGTGCTGTTTTATGCCGCCGGCGTCCCGCACGAGGAGCATGCCGACCCGCGTGAAGCGCTGGAAACCGTGTTTGTGAGCTTGCAGTGGGAGGGAGCGACCGCCGGTATTCCGCGTTTCCAGCACGATGCCGCGCGGCGCATCAGTCCGCTCATCCGCTGGCTCTTCGAGGAACGCTTTACGTCGGGAGCGACGATGGCGTCGCTTCGCCAGAGCTGCGCGCAGACGATCTTGGCCGCCTACCTGCACCTGGCGGCCTATCAGGAACCGGGCATGGTTGAGCAGGTACGGCACTACATGCGCGCCCATCTTGCCGAGGCCATCACCACCGAGGAACTCGCCGCCTGCGCGGGGGTAAGTAAATTCCACTTCATCCGCACGTACCGGCGTCTCAGTGGCCACACACCCATGGACGACGTGCGCCGCCTGCGCGTGGAAGCCGCGCGCGATCTCTTACTCTCCACCGATGCGCCGCTGAAGACCATCGCCGTGCAAGTCGGCATGGCCAACGCCTACCATCTCTCCCGACTGGTGCGGCACTACCTGGGGATGCCCCCCAGCGCAGTGCGCAAGCGCGTCAGTTGGGGTGCCCCCCCTCCGCTCATCGAAGAATATTGACGCGCCGACGGGTTGCGAGAGCTCATATCATGGAATGAGGGGGGACTGACCAGCCCAGCCGACAGTCCTTAGCACAGTTTGGAACAAGGCCCAAGCCCGGCTATCCCAGGGCTGGAAAGGACAGGAGACGGCCGGGCTCGCGCCCAGTTCCAAACGGAGACTACCATTCCGGCGCAGGGCTCACGTATGAAACGGTAGCGTTATGCCGAAACAGCAATCTCTTCCCTAGCCCTAAAAGGGCTCGCAGCCACTAGCCACCAGTGCAGCGCAGCGGAACTGGTGGATCATCCGTCTGCACAATCGATTAGCCCTGAAAGGGCGACAGCAGGATCGTCTGTCGCCCTTTCAGGGCTGGCCCTCATAGGCGGAGACGGTCCACGGGTTACGCCGTTGCTCCACCCGTGGCTAGTGGCTGCGGGCTCCTTTGGAGCCATGGGAGAGACCGGTGTGTCTTATACGTCCCCCCGGTTGCGCGCGGGCAGATGTGCCATTTGCGGATAGTCACCGTTTGGAACAGGGCAAGAGCCCGGCCGTCTGTCCTTTCCAGCCGGGGATAGCCGGGCTATGGCCCTGTTCCAGACAGTGCTGTTGACACCAGCCCTGCCTATAGTCCATAGCATGAAGCCCCTCTCCCAGCATTGGGAGAGGGGTTGGGGTGAGGGCCGACCACCAGCCAAGCCGGCAGTCCTTAGCACAGTTTGGAAGGGGTCGAGCCGCGCGAGACCCGCTCTCCCGGGAGTTGGGAACGGCGGGACTCGCTACGCTCGAACCCTTCCAAACTGTGCTGTAATCCCACCGCCGTTGCAAGTAGTTTCCGGTTTCTTCTCTCGTGCAATCCGGAGGTGTGCATATAACTAATACCGGCACTCTTTGCACGCATCGGCGAAGGCTTGCAGATTCGCGGGGTCACCGGCGAAAAAGTGATCGGAGGGGCAGAGGATGTAGCCGGCATGGTCTTTCGTTGCCTCAAAGCAATCGAAGACCAGTTCGCGGGCACGCTGGGGGGTGCCGCGCTCAAAGCCGGCGTTCTGATCGAAGCCCCCGATAAAGAACAGCTTGTCGCCTACGCGGCGTGAGGCTTCGCGCAGGTCGCAGTCGCCGCCCATGTCCGGCGGCGTCATCGTTTCAAGGCCATCGGCGCCGTTCTGCACGACGAGGTCAAGCATTTGCATCAGCCCGCCGCAGAGATGGTAGACGACCTTCACCCCGACCTCATGCAACGCCTGGTGCTGGCGCACGTCATAGGGGAGGCAATACTCCGCAAAGAAGTTTGGGCTGATCACCGTATTCGAACCGGCGCCGCCGCCCGTCTCCACCATGTCCGCCTTGGTGCCGTGCCATAATTCGGTCACGCGCAGCGTGCGCTGCAAAATGCTCTCCAGCGCGTAGTGCAGGAACTCCGGATCATCCATGCCCAGATAAATCGCTTCTTCCGTGCCGTAGAGGCAACAGAAACTTTGCCAGGGGCTGCCCTGTCCCGCGCTAAAGGGGTGGCTGCGAATGATGCCGCGGTCGCCGAGCTTATCATACGCCGCCTGAATCGGTGACAAATCCGCCCCCACCGGCAGCGGGGCGAATTCTTTCCACAGTTCAAAGTCGTCCCGATTTTTTATCGACACTTCCGTTTCCCAGCCGGTGATCTCGTTCCATGCTCCGGCGTGGTGCAATGTCCCTTTGGGCGTGGTGATCGTCTCTTCCCAGCGGTGGTTGCCGTCGGCGTCGACGCCCAGATCGATACGCTTTGTCTCCCACTGCGCCAGCGCGCGCTCATCGAAGCGATAGCTCGGGGAGACATAAATGGCGTAATCCATGTCGAATTTCGCAAAGGCCGCGTACTGATCGATACCACCAAGGTAATGATTCAGATAATACCCCATCCACCCGTGCACCTGGCAGGGCAGACGGTCGGGGCGGCCATTCTGTAACGCGATTAACATGCGTTCGCGGCTAGTCATGTCGATATACCTCGCAGGAAAGAGTATGGCTAATTTACCACGCGGCCTTGCTACCGTCTTCGCGCTGCATGACCAAAACTTATGGTATATTGATATACATGGGCATGGTAACCTGGGAGAGTTTACATATGGCTGATGCCGCCTACCACATCGCGCGCGTCAGTTGTCCCACACAGCGGAAACCGCCGGGGCATGACCATAATTTTGCCGAGGTGTTCTGGGTGGAGTCGGGCGAGGGCCAGCATCTCGTCAACGGTACCAGCGTGCCGCTCGCCACCGGGGACGTCATTTTCATGCGCGCCGAGGATATCCATCTGCCATATGCGTCGAAAGGCCACACGCTCGTCATCGTCAATCTCGCCTTCCGCCTCGACACACTGGCGTTCCTGCGCGAGCGGTACTTCCCGCAGGAAACCGGCTTCTTCTGGTCGCCGAACCGCCTGCCGGAGTGTCTCACGCTGCGCGGCGATCAGCACCTGCAGTTGGGCGACACCACGCGCGAACTCGCGCAAACCGCGCGCACGCGCCTGCATCTCGAACGCTTTCTGCTCAACCTGCTCTGCGACCTCTCGGCGCCGCTGCCGGCGTTCAACGCGCCACAGCCCCCGCCGTGGATTCGCGAGCTCTGCCTGCGCCTGCACGACCCGGAGGTCATGGCCCGCGGCGTGCCCGCCTTAGTGGATGCCGCCGGGCGCTCCGCCGAGCACGTCGCGCGCGAGGTGAAACGCTGGACGGGCAAAACGCCCACGCAACTCCTCAACGACGCGCGCCTCAATATCGCCGCCACCATGCTCTGCATGTCGGACGCGCGTATCCTGGACATCGCCCTCGACGCCGGGTTCGCCAATCTGGCGCACTTCTACACGCTTTTTCGCGCGCAGTTCGGCGAGACGCCGCGCCAGTACCGCGTACGCCATAGGTCGGTGTACTGATCCCACTGTCCTACCGGGCACAAGCTACCGCCTGCTCTGCTGCCGCTTACCGGTACCCGCTCATCAAATTACCACACCGCACCATTTCGCCAAAAATTAACACGATATTCGCAAAAACGACATACCAGCGTACCAGACGCCCCCAGCGCGACCTCGTACAATAAGATTATCATCCATCGCGAGGTGTGCAATGAGTGGTTTGACATTTCGATGGTCAGTATCGCTGGCGAACCCCATGGTGCAGGCGCATGGGAACGGCCCTGATGGCATGCGTTGCCAACACTGCGCCTTTTTGCGCGACCCGATGAAGACGCCGCTATCGTGCACCTGCGCCCTGCGCGGTATTTCCGCCGGTACGCGAGATGAACACCGGGAAAGCTGGCCCGCGTGCAAGAGATTCATGCGGCTGACGGATTGAAGTAGCGGTCGATACCACGCACACGTCACCTGTCCGTCGGATACCGTTAGTGACCTATTGGTCCACTTGCTCCCCCACCCGTGCTTCCACCTTACTCCTCGCAGGCGGGAGCCATGCGCAAATAGCGGTGACAAGATACACGAGCAACAGCACCACCGTGATCCAGAAGGACAGTAATGATGCTAAAATCATCAATTCGTAGGACGCATTATCCGGCGTCGGCAGCTCACGCCCCATAATGGCAAATGTTGCACGCTGGAGGTTCAGTAAGGTGAGGCCAATCAGCGTTACACCGCAGGGCAACCAGACGCTTAAGAAGCGTGAAAAGGGTTTGAGGCCGGAATAGCGGCAGATAAAGACCCCCAGCAACCCCACACGCCAGACCGACAAGATAAATAGCAGCAGCGCTCTCACGTCACCACTCGCGTACGGCACCGCAAACACCGCGCCCGGCAACGCCGTCAGGGAGACGAAGGTCAACACGGTAAAAAAAGACCAGCGCTGTGGGCGCAGGGGCCAGGCGATCAGGTAGATGAGTAAGGCGATGCCGAGCACCACCCCAAGCGAACCGAGCCCCCAGTGCTGGAACTCCGCGACCCGCGGGTTGTGCCACGAACGTCCGATGCCCACCAGCCAACTGGTAAAGAGGCCAAACAGCAGGTGGCGGTAGTTGAAACCGGCGCAATCCTCACCGGTAAAGCGGAAGGTGAGAATGTCGAACGTCATGCGAAAGACATTTTTCGACGGCAGGGTGTCGATTACTTGCGTTGTCATTGGCGTTGTTTTACCTTCAGACGTATATCTTCTCACCTACGTTATTGCCGGTCAAGCAATGAGGGACGAGCGCCATGGTATAGATAGGTATCTGTCACCTATTTCCTTATTTGTTGGTCGGTCCAAACAATCTTGCGACCTCTGAATGACCATGTAAAATTGCGAACTCAGAAGGAGTCTTGCCTTTGTTCTCTTTAATCGTCGTATTCGCCCCTGCAGCAATCAATGCCCTGATGACATTTATATTCCCTCGTGATGCCGCGCAATGCAGTGGTGTCCACTTATTCTCTTCAGCATTAAAGAGCGCCGGATTTGCGTTCAGTACTGCTGTTACTTTCGCCACATCACCGGATTTGACAGCGTCGTGAATAGGACCAGCAAATGCGATACTATACGGATTGTGTATTGTCATGCACCCTACCTTGTTGCATATGTCAGCGTCTGGCGTATAGCGGTTTGTCACGTCGTCCCTTCTCTTGGTGCCCGTAGCGCGCGCCCGCTGTGGCGCGCCTGTCTTGCCTGCAGACCCGTGCTCGCGCGAGCGCCTGAGCGTTCCCAACTTGGCACCCGGCTTCCGTT
>DASXVL010000736.1:0-2806 GCA_036504255.1 Armatimonadota bacterium
TGCACGGCGAGTGCAGTCGCTGTCATCGGGGAACCTCCACAAAGTTGTACGCGGTGGGTTGCCACCTCGCACCATACAAACAATGCAACCGTCCGTAGCGCGCACTGCTCAATCCTTCTACATAGTAGCTACGCCGCCACAAGCGTTCCTTGAGTTTTTCACCATAAACTAGCATAATATCACCATCCACAAGAAGGAACGGCAATGGTACGTCTTACCCACTGGACGACGGTCTATCCGGAAGAAGCGGCGCGGATTCGTGTCACCCGGCGGAGTTACCCACGGCTGGAAACCACGCCGCATTGTCACGATTTCACCGAGCTGGCCATCATCCTGGGCGGGAGTGGGCGGCATGTGGTCGATGACCATGCCTACCCGTTTTCCGCCGGCGATGTCTTCGTGCTGCAGGGGCAGCATGCCCATTGTTATCGTGAGGTGTGCGACCTCGATATCGTCGAGATCCAACTGCACCCGGGCACGGCAGCGCTGCTGGAGGACGAGCTTCGTATGCTGCCGGGGTATCATGCGCTTTTCGTGTTGGAACCGCAGTGCCGCCGGCAGCATCGTTTCCAGAGTCGGCTCCAACTGGATGATGGTGCGATGGGACAGCTCACCGAACTACTCGTGCCCCTGTTGCAGGAATATGCGGAACGCCGTCCGGGCTATCAGGCGACGCTCATGGGCGGGTATATGCAACTGGTCGTCTACCTGTCCCGCTGCTATTCGCAGACCGATCACCCACCCTCGCGCGCGCTACTGCAACTCGGCGAAGCGATCAGCCGGTTGGATCGGCAATACCAGGAGTCGATCACCGTGCCGGAATTGGCGGCCACCGCCCACCTTTCCGTGAATCAATTCCTGCGCGTCTTCAAGCGGGCGACACAGATGAGTCCCGTCGCGTATTTACTGCAGGTGCGATTGCGGAAGGCCGCCGAGTTGCTGGCCGCTACCGACTTCTCCGTCACCGAGGTGGCCTTCCGCGTGGGGTTCAGCGACAGTAATTATTTCTCCCGGCAGTTCAAACTCAAATACGGCATGGCACCCCGCGCTTATCGATCCCGCGTGCCGGATAATTGATCTCGCATCGCCTCTACTTCCTCCGCCACCCGGGCAACCAGTTCCGGTGGTGCTAACGGCGTGGCATGGCGACCGAAGCCGAGTACCCAGCGGACGACGCTGGTCAAACCGGACACCGTCATGGCAAGGGTGCAGGAGCCGTCGGCATGTTCTTCCAGACGTTGGGAAGGATGCCAGACGCGTTCGCGAATCCAGCGGGCCTCCTCCGCATCGAAGCGGACCACTACCTCCGTCAGCGTCTCCTGGATATTGGTAAAGCGACTGGCCAGTGTCGTGCGGATCGCTTGCAGGTCCGGGGCGGGGAAGGTTTCCGGCAGGGTCGCCAGTTCCTTGATGCGCCAGATAGCGAAGTCGCGGGGCTCCCGCCGTAGGTGGCACCAGCCGTACAGGTACCACATGCCGCGGTAGAGGTAGAGCAGGTAAGGATCGACCGTGCGGGCCTCTTCCCGGTCGCGCGAGATGGTGTAGTAGACCATGCGCACCTGGCGATGCTCTTTGATGGCATTCAGCAGCTCATTGAAATGGATCAGCGTATCCACCGTTTCCGGCGGAGCGGGGTCGGCGACGCAGGAGATGCTCGCCGGGATGTCGCCGCACGCGGCCAGCATGGATTCCGGATACATCAACTGCATCTGCTGCAGCGCATGCTTTAACGCCGGCACGAAGGAGGCGTTGCGGAAGGTGTCGGCGATTTCCATGGTGATGCTCAACGCCAGCAACTCCTGCTCGGCAAAGGGCGCGGGGGCTAAACTGAACGCGTGGGCATAGGTGTACCCGTCATGCTGGCGACTGTATTCCAGCGGCGCGTCGAACTCCTTGCGCAGCAGGCGCAGGTCGCGCTTCACCGTGCGCGGATGAATCTCGCACAACGCCGCCAGCCGCTCCAGCGACGGATACAGTCCCAGGGTGATCTCCCGGTGGATCTTCAACAGGCGGACCAGTTCCGAACGGGCGAAGGGCATGGGGTTGCCTCCAGGAATATCGCTATAGATTTCGCCACTGTTGAGCCTAAAAAGTGGCGGAATTCGCCATATAAAAACAAAGGCGGCGTTCGAGCAGGGTGGCACTCGACAGATGAACCACCAAGGCACCAAGACACCAAGATAAATATCGCCTGCGGGCGAAAAGGCATAGACGCGAAGAAGCAAAGGCGCAGAGACTACATGAGCGCCCTGCGGGCGAAAAGACCCATTAACAGGATGGGTAAGATGGGTAGGTTTTGGTCGCCATTCGATTATATTGTTGCACAAACTTGCGTTTGTGTCAAGTGGTTATACAAGGCGCGGCTCGCCCGCATTGGGTTAGGATTAGCTAGCGTTGGCCCCCCTTCCCCCGTTCCTCGAACAGCATGAGGAACAGGGGAAGGGGCTGTGGAGGCCAACAACCGGGGCGACGGCACGCTCATCTCCTGTGTCCTTTCCAGTTGGGCAAGGTGCGTACGCTGCTACCCGTTTGGCTTTCCTTGCCGTCGCCCCGTTGGGGCTTGCTGATCTTTACGACCTCGCTTCCACGGGCTGGCGCCCGTGGCTAGTGGCACAGGCCCCTATCGGGGCCAGCGTTCTCCAGCCGTTCGGGTACGACGCGGCATGTTGCCGGTCCGAAGGGGGTGCCCGGACGGCTCGTCGGAGCCTCGCCCTCCATGTGCTCGTGCTCGTGCTCGTGCTCGAAAAGATCATAACATTGCTTTCCCCATGGGAAAGCGAACTGTTCCGAAAACGAGCACGAGCAC
>DASXVL010000737.1:0-5381 GCA_036504255.1 Armatimonadota bacterium
TCATGCGCCAGGGATGGGGACGGCGGGACTCGCTGCGCTCGAACCCTCCAAACTGTGCTGTAGCCCCATCGCCGCTGCAGCATCATCCGGCTTTCTCCCATCGCGCAATCGGGATATCCGGTCTGGAAGATGGCCCAAGCCCCGCTACCACGCCAGCACACCCTCACAAATCAACCGCCAAGAAAGTCCATCGGTCCTTTCAGCGCTTTGCAGCAGGTCAACCTACGAGTCGGATGGTATATTATGTTGTGCGCACTTACATGGTTACTTATTTGTGACGAGCACGGTGCGCGGTTATCCATGAGGTCACGCCTCGACAAAGGAGTACATGGTGAAATTCGGTATTGCGGATTATGGTATGAATGTGTGGGATGGCGGCAGCTTCGACATCGAGGCGCGCTGGGAGGCGTTGCGCGCGATTGGCTATGACGGCATCGAACGCTTGTCAGTGACGAGCGCCGAGGAAGCCCTGACCAAAGCGGCGCGCATGCGCAAGGCGGGCATGGATTTCGCGACCTGTGTGGCGCCGACGCCTGAACTCTCGCTGCAATGGACCGCCGGCCTCGGGAAAGCGTACCAGTGGACCAGCGTGAATGGCAAAGAGTTCGCCACCTTCTGCCGCCAGGTGGACCACCAGGTCGCGGTCAGCGCGCGCTGGGGTGTGCGCGTTGGCATACATAACCACCTGGGCACGCTGGTGGAAACGCAGCCGCAATTGGAAGAGTTTCTCGCCCGTTGTCCGGGGTGTGGCTTAGTCCTCGATACCGCGCACCTGGCGGCGGCGGGCGGTGACCCGGTGGATATCGTCCGGCGCTACGGCGATCGCCTGGTGGCCGTGCACTTGAAAGATTGGCTGCTGCTCAAGCCGGAGATCGGCTTCGACACCTGGTGGGAGCGCGGGCGCTTCTGTGGGCTGGGCGCGGGCAATATTGGGCTGGATAATATCGCCGTCATGCGTGCCGTGGTCGACAGCGGCTACCATGGCTGGGTGTTCGTCGAGCATGATACCCATCTGCAAGACCCCCTGCAGGACTTGGCCAGCAGTCGGCAATACCTGAAAAACGCTGGTTATTAAGCTAGAAACGGGAATTTTCGTGCGACCGACTGAGCTTGCTTGGTCGGTCGCACGCGCGATGGATTATCGGCACACAATGCCCCTCGGAAAAGCGTTACAGGGGCTTGACAAAGGTGTTACGCGTTAGTAAACTGGTAACTATCATGGTAACACAGACAAAGATTACCCAAAACCTCATCGCAAAGCAGGCCGGGGTATCTCGCGCCGCGGTCTCAATTGCGCTCTCCTCGCGCCAGGATACCTCGCTCTCGCCGGAAACGCGCGAGCGGATTCTCTGTGTTGCCGAAGAGTTGGGGTACGCGCCGCGCTTCGTACAGACCATGCCTGGGGCGGCCAAGAATACCCTCTGTCTGATTATCCCCGATTCGTCGTCCTCCGCGATTTACCATGGGCAATTATTCTGGAAAACGTTAATGCACGCCGGAGTGGTCGCCGAGGCGGAGAAGCTGGGGTATCGACTATCCCTGTCGGTCTCTGACGGCGCTGCGATTATCCCGGACACCATTACCCAGGGGAACGCGGATGGCATCATCACCGATATCGTCTGTGCGCGAGGCTGGGTGGAAGCGCTGCAGCAACGGACGCCGGTGGTCCTGCTGAACTACGCCATAGACGACATCACGGTCGACTCCGTCATGCCGGATAATGCCGCCGGCATGATGAAAGCCTTGACGCATCTCTGCGAGCTTGGCCATCGCCACATCGCCGTATTCGGGGTTGAGGCCAAATCGCATCAGTTCGCCAAACGTTTTGCCGCGTTTATCGCGACCATGGCGACGCTGGGATTACCCTGCAGCGAGGCGTATGTCGCGATGACGGAGTCTGCAACTGAAGTGAACGCCTGGGCGTCTGCCGCGCTGGAGCGCTGGAGCGCGTTAGCGCACCCGCCGACGGCGGTGATTGCCCTCAACGATGTGTTCGCCTCCTGCTTGATGCGCATGGCGCAAGCCCGCGGGATGGTGATCCCCACAGATTTGAGCATCATCGGCTTCGATAATGACCCATCCATCTGCCTGCATTGCGAACCGCAACTGACCACCATTGACCATGCCTTCGAGCAGATAGGGCGCATCGCCTGTCAGTTGCTGGTCAGCCGCATCGCGGATCCCTCACGACCGAGCATTCGGGCGTTAGTGGATGTCCCCATAATTGTGCGGGGGTCCACCGGACCTGCGCCGATTCGTTAGTCCATCTCAATTTTTGCTACAGGAGGCTTATTCTATGGCACGAAAACAGTGCACAGCACGCGATCTGGTGGGGTTTACCCTCATCGAATTGCTCGTAGTTATCGCGATTATTGCGATTTTGGCCGCAATTCTTTTCCCCGTGTTTGGCAAAGCCCGGGAGAAGGCTCGGCAGAGTACCTGCACCAGCAATCAGAAACAGATTGTGCTAGCTATTCTCATGTATACACAGGAGAACGAAGAGAAGCTGCCCGCCTTGAGCACCTGGAAGAGTGACCTGAGCCAGGTTTCCGGCAAGGTGTGGGATTGCCCGACATCCGAGGCAAAGGGGAGCGCCACCGTGGCCGATTACGGCTATGCCTGGTGGGTGGACGGACTTACCTTGGCGGATTTCCCGAAGACCGATGTCGTGCCCGTCATCGGAGATTCCGAGACTGACCGCCTGCCCGGATCGGATACCGGCGACTGGCGGCATGATGGCGGGGCGATCTATGGCTATCTCGATGGGCATGTCGCCATGCGGAAAAAAGACGCTGCGCCTACCACTTTCCTCGCCAATGATTTCAGCCAATCGGCCGGGTTCACCATCGCGAAGGTCTATAGTCCCTCGACAGGTTATGCCATTTTTCCCAAGGTATTTGGGGAATGGGGGGCCGATGGATATAATGCGACGACCACCAATATCGCGGTGGAAAATGGGCGCTTGAAATTTTCCGGGACGACCGGAGGGACGTTCTATTATGCGATCGATATGAAAACGCCGGGCGCGGATTTCCCAGTGCAATTTGCGCGCATCGCGGCGGATATGACCTTTTCCGGAACGGGCGCTGACGCGAGTATTGGGCTGGCTGGGATACCAGGCCCTTCCCATGCTGAGCACAAAGCGGCAGAGTTCCAGGTCGGCCTTCACCACGCATATGGACCAATCAGCTATGGCTGGGGTATTCCGGCGGCGCCAGCAGCAGGGTATACCGCAGCAAGCGGTGGTAATTCGCTCACGAACTGGAATACGCCGATCGCAACCTCCCCCGTCACGACTTTTCGTTTCGACTGCTCACTAAACAACTTGACCTTGCCAGCTAGAGTTCGATGCACACGATTGGCGGATGATGTGCCGGTCTGGTCCGCGCTAACGCCCACGATAACACGCCCGAATCAAACTACGACGCGTGGGTTCTATCTGAGTGTCGCGCCTAACCCGGCCGGTAGTGCCTACACAGTCTACGTTGACAACCTGGTCATGTACTGGTAGTCATCACGCGGAGCGGCCCTCACCCCTCGATCAGGCTATGGCGGCCCTCACCCCAGCCCCTCTCCCAATCCTGGGAGAGGGGCCTCAGCGGGGAGTAGGCGACACACCTGGTATGAGGAATTTCCCGAGGTGCGTGACGCATGCAGCTATTACCTCGGGATGGTCTGAATAGTCGAATTTCGCCTTTAGGGCTAGGAGCGTCAATCGAACCAATACAAAACGAGAGGAGATCATACACATGAGTACATGTAATGAAATGAGTCCTGTACGTTTTCTGCGGAACGCTATGCGCCTTGTCCTGTACTGTTTGCTGCTTGCCACCGTTGTCTGCGTGTGCAGCCCAGCGGCGGCGCAATACACCATCTATGATTGTCATTATTACGGCGCGGTTGGTGATGGACAGTCGCATCCACTCTCCAACTATTACGCCACATTGGCTGCTGCGCAAGCGGTCTACCCCACCGCGACCGCGCTGACGAATGAGATCGACGGGCTCGCCATGCAGAAGGGATTGACCGCCGTCAAACGGCTGAACGTGCCGGTCGGTACCTACCTGACGAATACCCTCATTAACCTTGGGGGTAACGGTTGTTCACTGGTGGGTAATAATACCTATTCGACGATTATCCGCGCGACCGCCGCCTTGCCCGGCAATGACGCCATGATCACTGTGAGTTCCTCGGGCCTGGTACAAGATCTGTTTATCGATGGGAACAATGTCTCGGCCTGGGGGGTGAAGCTCAACGGCAATAAGGTCACCCTGGAACGCCTCCGCGTGATGAATCAGACGCAGGCGGGCATCGTGTACGACTCTACGCAGAATTCGCTGACCTCCGACTGTCAGGTGAAATACAATCTGGTCAATCTGGCCATCTACAACGGCACCTACAACTGTAAATGGGTGAATTGCAATACGGAAGTTCCCGCGACGCAAACCGACCCGAATTCACGGCAACTCTTGCTGAAGAATCTGGCGGATGCGCGTCTCGCCTCCTATACTGGGGGCGGACCGCGCGGATTAAGCTTCTTCGGTGGCATCTATGAACGGGGTAATGCCGATTTTCAAGTAGAAATCGTCACGGCGCAGGGATTTATTCAGTTCTCCGGTGTCGAACTATGTGGCATGAACAATGGGACGAGCGAGAAAGCGATTGTGAAAGTACGCTCGACGTTCACCGGCCAACTATTGTTTGAATGCTGCGCGTTCGCGGGCGCTCCGGAATATAAAAATATTCAGACAGCGGGGGCGGTGAAACTGGACCGTTGCGTATTTACCGGCGATGGCCCGGAATTGAACAACCGCATTGTCGTCGAAGCCGGTGGGTCGGTGGAATACGGCGACGAGTCGTTGACCGGGCGGCGGAATCTGCTGGAGGGGAACAGCGCACGCTTTGTCGGCGGTCTGGGTAACTGGGTGGGCAGTAACGGGGGAACCGTTACCTGGAATGCCACCACCAGCCGCCTGGTGATGACCGGCGCGACGACGGCGCAAGGCGGCAAAATCAGCATTCCCATACTCGCCAGTGAATCGAGCGCCGGGCGTCTGGTGCGGATTGAGTTCTACCTCGACAATGTCACGCCCAGTACCAATAATCTGTTCATCATCAAAACGGTAGGCAAAGATTCACCGTGGACACGCCGGACCATCGCCACCGTAGGCCCGGGGCCGAGCATCCTCTGGTATAAATGCCAGGGTGGTGAAGGGGCCATCGAGGTGACCTCGGGACAAAACTCGACGACGAGCTGGGAGCTGGCGTACTGCGTTGTGAATGTCTTTTAGGACTGGTGCTAGTTGAGAGCGTTATGTTGTGAAAACAACAGGCCCAAGCCCGGCTATCCTTGGCGGGATATGCGAGACTGATCCCAAAGC
>DASXVL010000738.1:0-4548 GCA_036504255.1 Armatimonadota bacterium
ACTCCCGTACGCCAATTGTCGGCCACCCATGCCAGCGCCTCTTTCATCGAAGGAGGATTCTATGCTCAATCAATGGTTTTGGGGGTGCTATGCGACCTGCTACGACACCCTCACGCAACTCCGTCCTTACCAACAGATGCATGCCGATCTCATCGCATCGCTGGATCTCCGCCCTGGGATGCGCGTGCTCGACGCCGGGTGCGGCACCGGTAATCTGGAACGCACCCTCGCTGAGCGCGGTCTCGATTGCCAGGTGACGGCGATCGACTTTTCGCCGGAAATGATTCGGCGAGCCCAGGTGAAATGTGCGGGCAGCGGATTGCAGGTGTCATTCCAGGTGGTTGACCTCAATGGCCCGTTACCGTTCCCCGCAGGCTCGTTTGATCGCATCGTCAGCAACAATGTGCTGTACGCCTTACGTGACCCGGTCGCCGTCCTCGACCAATTTGCACACGTGCTCACGCCAACCGGACGTATGGCGCATGCGATCCCATTGCAGGGATTCAGCATGCATGCCGTGCTCCAAGAGCACCTCCAACACCTGCAGGGCCTGCAGAAACTCAGCCTGCTACGCATTGTGCCGCAATTGCTGGTCGTCGCGCTGTACAACCTGACCATCTTCCGACAGGTTGATGACGGACAGTACACCTTCTTTACCCAGGAAGAAGCGCTCGGCCTCACGCAACGCCAGGGCTGGCGCGGTCACCTTGGCCGAACGTACGCCCAGCAAGATTGGCTCATCGCCTTGGAAAGGAACTAAACCAATGACCACGACACCGTTTACCGTCCGACGCGTCGAAACGCGCGATGAATTACAGGCCGCCTATCGCTTACGCTACCAGGTCTATTGTCAGGAGTATGGGTATCTCGATCCACAGCGCTATGCGGATGGACTGGAGAGTGACGAGTGGGATGCCCATTCCGTGCACTTTATCGTGCTCACGCCTGACGAGCGCATGATTGCCACCTCACGCTTGATCGGTGACTCGGAGCGCGGGTTGCTCATTGAGCAATATGTGCCACTGCCGCCCGCGACACGCGGCGCCCGCTTCGAAGTGTCACGTCTGACCATGAGTCTTGAGTATCGCGGACACGGCAATGCGATTATTCATAGCCTCTGTAAGGCGATGTTCGATTACAGTCGCAGCATCGACATCCACACATGGTTCAGCACCATGTTCCTCGGTACCTGGAAATTGTTGCTGCGCTTTGGCATCTACTTCACGTTGATTGGTGATCCGGCATTCTGGCCGAAGGGCAGCTCTCATATCGTGGCGCCGGGCCTGTTCGATCTCCGCAACGCCGATATCTATTTACGTCATACGCACCCCGACCTGTGTGACTTCTACTATGAGGGCACAGATACCAATCGAGGAAGCGCGCGCGCGGCGGAGGTCGTCGCCCAATCGTTGCGTGACCGTGCGCTGCTCAATGACTTCAAATCCTCCTTCCGCGTACCGCTGCCCACCCCACGCGTTGCCAGTTTCAGCACCCCAGCGCCGACGCGGATCTCCGCATAGCGTCAAACCGGTCCGCCTTCCCGTCCACGCACGGCGGGAAGGCTGCCCAAAAGATCGTAAATTCCTGCAATCATCGCTGTGGGAATGCCATTGCGCCCTTGTCCGATAAAGATAATTCAGATACAATTATTAAAGAGACAATACAATCGTTATCTTCGACCACCAATTGCTATTCTCACCATCTTGCGATCACACCGTTATGCTCATTTTCCTAATGCTTCTCGTCACCGCCCTGTATGATTTGGCGCTCGCCGTCATCCTCCTCGTACAAACAACGCATCATCAACGCGGACGAAATTTCGCCTTCTTCTTGCTCGGGTATGCGGCATGGATTTTCTGTGGCGCTCTGCTGTATCACCCAATGATCGGACGGCAAGAAGCGCTTTGGGTCGCCCGCAGCGCTTTTTTCTTCGATACCTGTTACACGGTGGGCTGGCTCTGGTTTGCGCTCGATTTCCCGCGACCAGCGCCTCCTCGCTACCGCAGCATGGTGATGGTGGCCACACTGCTCGGTCTCCCCTGGGCCCTCCTCACCTGGTCAAATCTGCTGGTCTCCGATATGACCGCATCCCCCTGGGTCGTCAATATCCACCTGGGTCGCCTTGCCCTTCTTTATGCCTGTTGGATCATTCCCTGTGGGTTGGGCGGCTGCCTGTTGCTGCTCGGGAACATGCGCGGCGCACGCGGTATTGAGCGCGCGCAAGTACACTACACGATCTTGGGATTCCTCCCGTGGATCATTATCGCCGGCACGTGTAATCTGCTTTTTCCGGCCATGCATGTCACCCAGTGGATGCCGCTGGGTTTGCTGGCCTCAGTGCTTCCCAGCACCTTGCTCACCTATGCCATCATTCGCCACCGCTTTGCCGGCATCAAATTTCTCCTCCGTTCCGGTATCGTGTATTCCATCACCCTGGGGATTCTGCTACTCCTCTTCACCATACTGGTCCCGGTGCTAGGCATCGCCATCTCCGCACATTATGGGCTGGCCACGCGTACCCTGCACTTCCTACTCATGGCGGGGCTGGCAATGCTCTTCTATCCTACACAACAATTACTCAAGACCTTCATCGATAAGCGATTTTTCAAAAGCATCTATGATTATCGCACCACCTTGCGGGATGCCGGTAAAGCCTTTGCCGCTGTGCGGGATATCCAGACCCTCATCAATCGCTTGCAGGACACGCTCCTGCGTACACTGCGTCCTGTCGCCCTCGCCATCTATCTCCCCGATAACCAGGGGGCATTGGTCTGCACAGCTTCCCAAGGCACGTGGAGATCTCTCCCCGAGCGCTTGACGCTGGACGAGCCCATACTCGTCTATGCGCGCCAGGCGAATGAGATTATGCCCATGGAAGAGTACCTGCGCCAGGATGGCGCTCTCCAGCAATGGGGGGAACAACTGCAGCAGTGGGATGTCTATCTGGGCGTACCACTCATCTCCGGTGACCGGCTCTGTGGTTTGCTCTGCCTGGGCGAAAAATCGTTCGGGGAACCGTATACGACGGAAGACATTGAGTTCTTGCATATTTTGAGTTCGCAAGTCTCAGTGTCCCTGGATAATGCCTGCCATTACGACGCATTGCGACAACTCAATGCCGATTTGGAACTACGCGTGAGCGAGCGAACGCAGCAATTGGCCACCGCGGTCGCCCATTTGGAAGCCGCGATCGAACTGCTGCCACTGCCCATGGTGTTTCTTGCCGGTACGCCAGAGCGACCGCAGGTCCTCCGGCAAAATAGTGCGTTGCGCGAACTGCTGGGCGATGGCAGCGCACTCTGTACCCCCAAGGCACTGCAATTCCTTAGCCCACACTCACGCATGCCCATCCCCATGCCTGATTGGCCTTCCACCTGTGCGCTACGTGGGGAACCCGTGCCCTGCCATGAACTGGCGCTGGTACTGGATAGTGACCGCGAGATTCCCGTACTGGTCCATGCCGCACCCATCTTCGTCAACGAGCAACAGGTCGGCGCCGTCATCGCCTTCCAGGACATCAGCCAACTCAAAGCCGATGATCGGGCGAAAGACGATTTCCTCGCCGTGCTCTCCCATGAACTCATGACCCCGCTCACCTGTATTCTCGGTTGGGGCGAAGTCGGGTTAGCCCATAATACACCGGAGATCATCCGCCAGTCGCTCGATGTGATCGTACGCAACGCGCAGCGGCAACGACGCCTGATCACCGATCTCCTCGATGTCTCACGCATCATCCATGATAAGCTCTCCATCCAATCGACCCCGCTCGACCTCTGGCAATTAACAATGCAGGCTATCGACCAATTACAACCGCCACTGCGCGACCGCCAACTCACGCTCGTACGCTGCCCGCCGCAGGCATCAGCATTACCGGTCATGGCCGATCCGGATCGCATGCTCCAGGTGATTAATAATCTGCTGAATAATGCCATCAAGCATACCCCCGCTGGCGGTACGATTACGGTGACCGGCTCTGCGGAGGATGGATGGGCGTATGTGGAGATCGCCGATACCGGCCAAGGTCTGGCGTCGGAGTTGCTGTCGCGTATCTTCCTTCCCTTTCAGCAGGGCGAACAATACGAGGCCAATACGGGGCTGGGATTAGGGCTCGCCCTGGTGCGCGGAATCGTTGAATTACATGGCGGGCGCGCCACGGCGAAAAGCGCGGGGATTGGGCAGGGCAGCGCGTTCACCGTGGCCTTACCTTTGCTCACGGCGCCGGCGGCAGCATGCACGAGCCTATCAACAACCGGGGCTACCAGGGAATCGGTGCTCAACTAATGCGGAGAAACACCGCCGGGGATAGCCGATGGCGCTGTTCCAGACCGTGCTAAGGACTTTAGGTTGGGCTGGTGGCGACCCTCACCCCAACCCCTCTCCCCGAGGAGAGGGGCTAATGCTAAGGACTCCAGGCCAGCCGCGTATCAGTAGCACCGTTTGGAAGCCGCTGGAGGGCCGCAGCCCGGAGTCGCGCTCGGCGTGCTGCGAGAGGCAGGTCCGGGGATGTACTATCGAGAGGCTGAGCGCGACTGCGGTCGGCTTCCAAAC
>DASXVL010000739.1:0-3707 GCA_036504255.1 Armatimonadota bacterium
ACTACGTATTGCGCCGGCGTGCCGTTGCAATATACGCGTTCGAAATTGGTGGCCTTCACTTGCTTTGACAGTCGTGGTTCCATCTCGCTGCGAGCTGCCTGGACAATTCCCGGTACAAAGGCACCTGAAAAGAAACCGCACCCAATAATGGGTGCGGTGAATGTTACAGCAAATGGGCTTGCCGTTATTTCGCCGGGGCCGCTTCCGGTTTGGGTTTCGTATCCACCAGGCGGTCTTCCACCTTCGGCTTGATATGTCCGCCCTGTTTGGTGAACTCTTTGGTGATCGCTTCGAGCAGCGTCGTCGGCGTCTCCGTCAGCGGTTTGTTATCGAAGAGCAGAATATACCCCGCGGCGCCATTGGCCAGTTCCTGCGGCATGGCGACCGTGAAAGTCGTCTTGGTGTCAGAGAAATCAAGCAGCTTGTCCCCGACGCGGATACTGACGATGCGGGCATTTTCCTGCAGGGTGCTGTCGAAGGTCACCTTCATCCCGGAGAACTGCAGGAAGGCAATATTGTCCTTGGGGTAGGTGCGCAACGCCATCTGCATTACCGAACGCAGCATGGACGGCGTCATCTTCAAGGTAAAGATCGCACTGGAGAGATTGGTCACCGTCTTCCGCATGACGGCTTCGTCCACCACGCCGACGGGGATCAGCGCATTCGCGCGGAACATGCCGGCATGGATGATGGCGATATCCGCCTTGCTGGTATTTTTGATCGCGTCAGCAACGAAGTTGCCCAGGTTCGTTTCCTGCGCTTTCACCTTCGTGCCATCGAGCACGACATCGGTCACCCCCAGGTCATCGGCGAAGGCCGCGGACAGGGCCAGAACCAGACAACTACAGATCAATATCCATCGCCAGTGCTTCATGATGTACCCCCATTCCCCGGTACCCGGGGAAGGACTGGTTACCTTTGCTATCAATATACCCGTTTTTCGGGAAATAATACCCGTGCGGCTCTCGCGGCGTTCTGTTGCTTATTTTGACACGATATCGCCTAAAAGGTGACGGACTTTTGCTAATAATTCGTCATCATCGAAGGGTTTGGTCAGCATGTCATCGGCGCACGACTCATCGAAGCGCGCTTCCATGTGGGCGCTGGCGGAGAGCATCATGATGGGGGGCGCCGTAGCGGGGTCGACCATTTTTAGGTCCTGGCACAACGCCCAGCCGTCTTTATCCGGCAGCATCACATCCAGTATAGCCAGGTCAGGCTTGCGCTGGGCAAAGATTTCAACGGCTTCGTGCGCGCTGGCGGCGGTATCCACCTCATACCCATGGACGCTGAAAATTAGTTTCAACAGTTCCCGATGATCCTGTTCATCCTCAACAACGAGAATCCGCTTGGCCATAAAGCACCTCGTTCCCCACTGATAATTTACAGTAACAGTTCCGTACGACAGCCTTGGCCGATGAATGCGACCTTCACCAGTGAATTCTCCTGTTTGTCGCATCACCCTTCGATCCCTGTCGAAAGATTCGACGAAACGCAGATTGTTTCCTCGCGACGTTCAGCAAATACACCGAAAGGCACATTCGACCAATATCCAATGAGCACGCAGGATGGGAGGCTTGCCCGGTATACGCAGCCTCTGTTATACTCGTGTGACGATTTGTATTAGCATTATCGGCAAACGATCAGCGAAATGGAACTCACGCATGACGCTCAACTGTCAAGAACGCATATCCCGGCGCGCACAGCAATTGCAGCCGTCACCGATCCGCAGGTTTTTCGGCCTGGTGGAATCGATGCCGGATGCCATCTCGCTGAGCATTGGCGAGCCTGATTTCGATACGCCCTGGCGCATACGCGAAACCGGCATCTTCTCCGTCGAGCGAGGCTATACGCATTATACCGCGAATTTAGGGCTAATTGAGCTTCGCCGAGAGATTGCCGCGTATCTGGACCGTCGCTTTGGCGTGCAGTATGACCCCACCTGCGAAATTATGGTGACCGTCGGCGTCAGTGAGGGGCTGGATCTGGCGATGCGCGCCCTGGTGAACGAGGGTGATCCCGTCCTCATCCCGCAGCCGTCCTACGTCGCGTACCCGGCGACTGTGCAACTGGCGGACGGCATCCCCGTGCCCATCGCCACCCGGGAAGCCGATAATTTCCAATTGACCGCGGACATGCTGGAACGCGCGGTGATCGACAGCGGGGCCAAACTCGCCATGATCGGCTATCCGAACAATCCGACCGGCGCCATCCTGCCCCGGGAACGCCTGGAATCGCTGGCGGAGGTGGCCGAGCGTCACGACTTGCTGATGATTTCCGATGAAGTCTACATTGAACTCACCTACGGGCGCGAGCCGGTCTCCTTTGCCGCGCTGCCCGGTATGCGCGAGCGCACGCTGCTGTTGAGCGGGTTCTCGAAAGCGTTTGCCATGACCGGCTGGCGGCTGGGTTATATGGCCGGCCCCGCCGAACTCATCGCGGCGATGAACAAGATTCACGGCTATACGTGCATGTGCGCCCCGCACCTGGCCCAGCGCGCGGCTATTGAGGCCCTGCGCACGGGCAGCGACGATGTCGAGCATATGCGCGAGCAGTATAATGAACGCCGGCACATCATCGTGAAACGGCTGCGCGGCATGGGGCTGTCCTGCTTCGAACCGGAAGGCGCCTTTTACGCGTTTCCCTCCATCGCCAACACGGGATTGAGTTCGCTGGAATTTGCCGAGCGCCTGCTGATGGAAGAGCGCGTCGCCGTGGTGCCCGGCAGTGCGTTCGGCGACTGCGGCGAAGGCTATATCCGCTGCTGTTACGCCACCGCGCTGCCGTTGATTGAAGAGGCCATGCTGCGCATGCGACGATTTGTCGAGAAGTTATAACGGACCTGATCCGTTCAGTTTGCGGATCATCGTTCTCATTCTCAGATTGGTCAATTGGAGAATGTGAGCGACTGGGAGACGCGACTATGGAACTGTTATCACGATTGGAACATGCCCTTGAAGGGGTGGTGGAGGGGGTATTCTCCCGCGCATTCCGCGCGCAATTGCAGCCCATCGAAGTCGCCAAGCGCCTGACGCGGGAGTTGGAGAATCATCGCGCCGTCAGCGTCAACGCCACCTATGTCCCCAACGTCTACGAGGTACACCTCGCCCCGGAAACGTTTGCCTCATTCCAGCAGATCAGCGGCCGCTTGCTGGCCGAACTGGAGCAGTACCTGCGCGAGTTCATCGTCGAGCATAACTACGAGACGGTAGGGCCCATTGCCGTGGATCTGGTGGAGAACCCTTCGATCAAACAGAGCGAAATCCAGGTGACCGTCGCCAGTGATGCGCTGGCCGTCCCCAGCGCGACCCCGGCGCCTTCCGTGCTGCGCTCCTATCCCACCGAGCAGGCGGCGCCCGAGCGCGGGGGTGGGGGAGCCGCGCCGGTGGAAACACCCGCCCAACCCGCCGTACAAGCGCCACCGGTGGCCATGGATATTATCAGCGGAGAACGCGTCGGCCAGAGCATCCCGCTCACCGACGGCATGACGCTTGGCCGCGGTCCGACTAATACCCTTTCCTTCGCCGACCCGGGCATGTCCCGCCATCATGCCGCGATCGTCTGGGAGGATGACGGCTGGGTCATTCGCGACACCGGCAGCACCAACGGCACCATGGTCAACGACCGCCACATCACCTCGCACGTCCTGCGGGTGGGGGATCTCATCCACCTGGGCGGCACGGAGATACGGGTGAAGTAAGGATTTT
>DASXVL010000740.1:0-2776 GCA_036504255.1 Armatimonadota bacterium
CTGAAGTCCTTAGCACTGTCTGGAACAGGGCCCTAGCCCGGCTAGCCCAGGCTGGAATAAACAGGGATCTTCTTAAGCCCACCCCCCCCATTCAGTCGAAGAGCCGCGCGATGCAGGCGATGAGACGGCGGAACGGGGAGAAGCCATGCGGCGTCACGGTATAGGGGGCCGGTGTTTCGCGCATGACCGGGTCGGACGTCACGGTCTGGGGATAGCTGACCTCGTTGAGCGCCGCCGCTTTGATTGCTTCCAGTTGTTCCGGGGCAAGCGGTAAGGCCTGTTGCCGTTGCTCGAAGTATTGGCGCAGCCGCGTCGCACCCCGAAAGCGGCCGGTCGAGCGTAAAAATGTCGGCCATCCGGCCACACCGTCATGCGCATAGGGCTCGAACATGAGGAAGCCATAGGCGACCGCCTGCTGCTCAACCGTAAAGAGCGCTGCCGCCGTGTTGGCGAGCTCGCCCTGGCCGATGAGCTCGGCGATCAACTCATCCTGCAGGCGGACATAGGCGCGCACGATGCCGGTGAGCGCGCCGCGTTGGCAGGAGATATGCGGCGTGCAACAGCGCGCGTAGCTACGCTCAAAGCGCATTTTGACCGGTTCGCCCTGCTCTTTGCGTCGTCCGGACCAAATGTTGAACTCGTCCTCCGTTAACAGCGAGCGCTGCGCGGCCGTGATGGCACGGCGGGCAATGGCTTCGTGGTGCGCAGTACGCGCGAGAATTTCCTCATCCGTGTGCGCCGATGATTGCACGAGGGCCGTGAACTCGCCGGGCGCCAGGGCGTGGACGCGCTCAAGGGCTTCGATGCTGAGGCGAAATTGTCGCTCGATAAACGCGTCATCAGTCTCGTGCGGCGCAGCGCCTGCTGCAGCGCGGCTGGTATGCGGTTGTGTGGTGTATGGTGGAGCTTTTGGCGTCGGCATGAGCAACTACCTCCTGTACTGCGGTGAATCCTGTAGTCTGTGCTGTAATTATCGATGAACGACAAGCGGCAAGGCGGTCACCGGATCGCCTTGAATTTTCGTCTCTATTTTAGCGCCATTCGATGATATCATCAATGGCTTTCCTTGCCTTTGGCGGCGGGTATTCCGCAGGCAGACCTAACGCCAGCAGGGCGGCAATATCCTCGCCGGGCGCTAAGCCGAGCGATGCCTGTAAATCTTTCTTGGTCATGAGTACGTCGGTCAACCAGCAGGTCCCGTACCCGCGCGCTTCCGCCAGCAAGGTCAGGTAGGCGGTGACTGCGGCGAGGGATTGAATATCCGGACGCGCGAACAGCGCTTCGACCTCCCCCGGGCGCATGCCGTGTTCCACCAGCTTGGCATCGATCGGCGTGCGGTACCCTTGATTGACCATAATAATGACGACGGGGGCTTGCATAAAGAGTAACGCCGATTCTTTCCAGGCGCGCAAGCGTTGCGCCTGGGTAGCGAATTCCGGCCAGGCGCTCATCTCCGTGATCCGCCGCTCCACCATATGGCCCAGCATCTGCCGGAGCGGTTCCTCGGTGAGAATGATAAAACGCCACATCTGCCGGTTGCCGATATTGGGCGCCATGGAGGCCAAAGCCAGCATCTCGCGTAGCGCGGTCGGCGGGATAGCATCCGGTAAGAATCGCCGGATGGAACGACGATGGCGAATAGCGTCCTCAACGTGCATCGTGCGCACTCCTTTACGCATTGTGTCATGTCGTGCAGCTTGTCTCGTGGTGTGCGCAAGCGTATAGCGTATAGCGTTTAGCGTCTGGGATCCCGCGTGCCATCGTCCCCTATTCGCTAGACGCCAGACGCTGACATATGCTACAAGGCAGAGTGCATGACAACACACAATCCGTATTAATGTATTAAACGTCTGGGGCATTGCCCGGAGGTAGACAGAGCGCTGTGCAACTCGGTACAATGCAGCACGTCCAGTGTAGCCGCTCGCCAAGGATTCTGCAATAGCCGATGAGTGAAACCTTTGTACTGCTTGCCTCCCATGAATCCGATGGGGAGTGGGTCGAAATTGCCGGAACAAAATACCACCATCTCGTGCGCGTGCGCCGCGTGCGGGTGGGCGACCGGCTGCGCGCCGCGTTGCCCGACGGGCGGGTGCTGCTCGCCGAGGTGAGCGACATCAGCGCGGAGATGCTGCGCGCCCGTGTGACGGGCGACGTGCCCGCCGCCGGGGTCTCGCCCTGCCGCATCACGCTCTTTCAGGCCGTGCTGAAGGGCGAGAAGATGGAATGGGTGGTGCAGAAGGCGAGCGAACTCGGGGTGAGCACGCTGGTACCCGTATCGACGCGGCGCAGCATTCCGCAATGGACCCCCGCGCAGGCGACGGAACGCGCGGCGCGCTGGCAGCGTATCGCCGAATCTGCCGCCGAGCAATGTGAGCGCAGCCTGCCGTTACTGGTGGCCACGCCGTGCGCCCTCTCCGCCGCGTTGGCGTCCCTGCCCGCGACCACGCTCATGCTGCACGAACGCGAAGGTCGGTCCCTGCCCGACATCGCCGCCAGCCACCCCACCTTACCCGAGATCGGTCTCTTCCTCGGCCCGGAAGGCGGCTGGGCCGATGACGAAGTGCAGGCCTTGCAAACGGCCGGGGTCACGCCGGTCCACCTGGGCGGCCGCATCCTGCGCGCGGAGACCGCCAGCCTGGCAGCAGTCACCCTCGCTCAATACCTCTGGGGCGACCTGGCGTAACCTTGCCCAGCCTGCAGTCCTTAGAGGCTGTTTTCAAAGTAGCCACGCCATCTCACGGGTCTTTTTCGCGTCTGTCCGCGTTGGAACTCCTCC
>DASXVL010000741.1:0-6477 GCA_036504255.1 Armatimonadota bacterium
GAATGGTGGAACAATACAGCCTATTGGTGTGATAGGCGGTCCTCCCTGTCAAAGTTTCAGCGTATCGAATGTTCACCAATCAGATGATGATCCCCGTCATATGCTCCCGGAAGCATATGCTTCTCTATTAGCACGACTCAATCGGCGGCATCCGATCTCGTTTTTCGTTTTCGAGAATGTTCCAGGGCTGTTATCCAAACGCCATCGGCACCGCTATGATGCATTCAAAGCGATGTTTGCTAAAGCTGGCTTTAGTATCCACGAAGAAATAATGAACGCCAAGTATTCTGGTGTGCCACAAGAACGGCAACGTGTTATCATCGTCGGCATCAATAGAAAGCTACACCCCAAGGCAAGCTGGATTCCACCAGAGAAAGAAGAAACTGTATATACAGTCCGCGATGCCATTGCCGGTTTACCGGAGCCTATCTATAACGCTCCTGGGCTTGACCCGGAGACATTTCCAGAGCACCCGAACCACTGGTGTCTCGTTCCACGTTCGAGCAAATTTGCTGATGCTAAGCTCGAAGAAGGGCAGATGTACGGACGCAGTTTTCGGACGTTATATTGGGACGAACCGAGTTGGACTGTTGCATATGGCCACCGTGAAGTGCACGTACATCCACTCGGGCATCGACGGCTCAGTATTTACGAGGCCATGTTGCTGCAGACATTTCCAAAGTCCTACCGCATGACAGGTAATATGTCTGCTCAGATCCGTTTAGTGAGCGAAGCTGTTCCACCACAATTTGCGTATCGTATCGCGAAGTCAATTCGTGAATCATTAGGGATATAGAGATGGCGGATGTGTTTACCACGGAAAAGCGATCAGATGTCATGCGAAAGATTCGTTCTACTGATACAAAGCCAGAGATCAAGTTGAGGAAAGCACTTCATCAACTAGGTTACCGTTACAGGCTGCATGACAAACGCCTACCAGGAAAGCCTGACATTGTTCTAGCGAAATATCGTACTATGATTCAAGTTCGTGGTTGCTTTTGGCATGGGCATACTTGCCATGATGGCCATCTCCCGAAAAGCAAACTAGATTATTGGCGGCCAAAGCTTGAGGGGAATCAGATGCGGGATCAACGTAACGATCAGTTAGCACGAGAACTTGGATGGTCAGTAATCGTCGTATGGGAATGCGAGTGCACATCTATTACCCGGTTAGAGGAAACTATCGCATCAATAGTACAAAGCCTTCGGGAGAAACAAACATCGGCAATATTGCATGCACTCGATTAGCCCAATACATACATCGGTTGGCTATCTCTAGCAGGCGACCGTCTTCTTGGGAAAGAATGATCGCCTCCTCGCTCACGTATTGTATCGCCGAGTAAAGATACCAAAATATACGATAATAGGTATTGCTTTCCCTGGTAGCTGTTGACTTGATGTGGCAGCTATCATCCAAAGATAAAACGATGGCCGGTGAAATTGGGAAGCCTGCACGTATCAACGACAACACAGGTATAGGCAGGCAACGCCATCGGCTCCCAACCGGTAACGCCCCCAATGCCCCGTTCCAGGATCGCCGCCTCGCTGGCGTAAACTAAAACGCGCAGCCCCTCGTGGAACAAAACGATCAACGGCATGTTGCCGCGAAGCAGCAATATTTGCTCCGGCTGTGCGGTCGAAACGAGCACCGCCGCGATGCCCCCCGCGCACCCGGCGAGTGCATGGCGGTCGCTGGGCACATCGACGCCCAGTGTGTGGAGTGCCGTGCGGCAAGGCGCAGGAGGACGTTGGCGCTGTTAGCATGCCCATTGTGTGTTAGCATGACGTGCTGCTGGCGATGTCAGTGGCGTCGCGCCAGGAGGAAACCTGCAAGGCCGCACAGAACTATTCTTCCTTGACTTCGACCCCGTTGAATATCAATCGGGCATATTCGTCACGGTGCTCGCGGAGCCATACGGCAGTCGCCGCATACCCGAGCATGTCCGCCAACGCAATGACGCGAGGGCGGTCGAGCATGTTCGTCGCACCTGACAGCCGGACGGCTTCCAGTCCTTCATAGACCGCGGCTGAGACACGCACTTTACTCATCGTCTTCTCCTTCATTATCACGAGGGCCGGGCGTCGCGGTTCCGGTCCCGCAGGTCGCATCGTTTGTTGTCTTGGGTGAGTGTTTGGGACGCTGGCTGGCATATTTGAACGCAGCGTCGCCGGGCAAAAGCGCCATCAGGTGTTTGCGCGCGGTCTTGAAATCGCTGCCGATCAGACCAAGCCGAAGCAAAAAACATCGCCAGTCGAATTTGGCGCTCGCCGGATCGAAACTGCGGCGGCGGCTGGTGGCCGACCGTGCGTTGAGGGCTTTCACGGCGACCGCCAGGACAAATTGCACGTAGGCTTTGACTTTGCCGGCGTGTACGGAGGCTTCGAACCAGCGAAACTCGACGGTGCCTTTGTCCCAGATCGCGTGGAAATTGACGCCGCGGTAGCGCGATTTGTGATAATGCGTGGGCCGTGTTTCGTGCCGTCCATACCACAGCCGGTTGAGCGCATCCTGACTCTGGGGGCGTCGCCGTTCAAGCCGTTTGATAAAGGCGGGGTCAGTCGGTTTCGCGTGCCGCGCGGCGCGGGCGGCGCTGATCCCCAGGGCGGCGTAGATCAAGGGTTCCTGCTGGTAGGTGAGCTTGGCGAGATTCGCCAGTTGCTTGCCGTCGAACAGCGCAGCGTCCACGTGAATGTGGATGCCGCAACAGGGGCTGACCTGCATCCCGGCATATCGGAGGGCACGGACGACGTCCTGCAACATCGGGATATCGACATAGGCCAAAATCGGGCTAACGACTTCACAGCGCAGGTCAGGTGACCACGTGGTGAGGCTGGCATCCCGGACGACTTTCCATACGCGGCCATCGGCGGCGATGACCTGCGTTTCGTGCACGATGCGTCCGCCGACCACCTGCCAGACCGCGCAGGCAGCGCGGGCACGGGGGATCGCCCCGCCTTCGAGTTCCACGCCAAATCGTACCTCGTGAAGAGTGGTGGTCATGGGTGCCTTTCTGCCGACAGTACGTCGACGCACACATCTGTCACTCTTTTGCGGAGTTATGGCAAGGGGGGCATGCAAAGATCGGGGGAAAGCGGTGAACCGTGATGCAGAGGCGATATCGCATCTGCTGGACGCGATTTTACCTTTTTTGCCAGACAGTGATATTGTAATTATATAGCTTTTGTAATATTCGTCCTGTCGGAAGCTTTCCAGACACCCCACCAGTGCCGGTACGCCAGAATTTTTTCAGAACGTTGAAAAACCATTGCGGTCGCCGCTTGCTTACCGTAGATGAGATCGGCAGCGCTTGCTGAAAGTCCGAATTCGAGCTACTGTCCTAGCTAACGATAATGAATGTTATCAGTAGCCAGGGAGCGCTTTTATGCACGAACTAATGACCTTTGATCAGACTGACGGGCAGCCCACCCAAGTTGCCGCCAATGTCCACGAGTATCTGAATGCGAGTATCGCCGAGAATACTCGGCGGAGTTATGCTAACGACTGGAAATCGTTCTCCGGCTGGTGTGCAGCAGAGCGATACTCTTGCCTGCCTGCCGGAGCCGCGACTGTCGCCGCCTATTTGGCCGACATGGCTGACCATGGGAAGAAGGCATCCACCATCGACCGTGCTCGTGCCGCCATCCGAAAGGCACACGAGGTCGCCGGACTGGACGATCCGACCGCCACAGCCGGTGTAAGGCAAACCTTGAAAGGTATACGTCGTACTATCGGAACAGCGCCAACCCAGAAAGCACCGACCATGTGCGCCGACATCAAAACCATGTGCGCTACGTTGCCAGACACGACGAAAGGCATTCGTGACCGCGCCTTGCTGCTGGTAGGATTCGCCGGTGCCTTCCGGCGCGCGGAATTGGTGGGGATTGCTGCCGAGCATATCACCGAGACCCCAGACGGTATCATTATTCAGCTGCCCAAGTCGAAGACCGATCAGGAAGGCAAGGGGCGACTGGTGGGAATCAAGCGTACAGAACATCCAGCGACATGTCCAGTGCGCGCCTTGCTCACGTGGATCACCGTCGCCAACGTCACCAGTGGGTCGGTGTTCCGCACAATCGACCGCCATGGCAATATTAAAGGACCGATCACCGCGCAGAGCGTTGCGCTGGTCGTGAAGGAATACGCGCAGGCCGCCGGGCTTGATCCGGCGAAATACAGCGGGCACAGTTTGCGGGCCGGGCTGGTCACCCAAGCCGCGAAGAACAAGGCAAGCTTGTCGGATATTATGAGGCAGACGGGGCACCGATCAACCGAAACCGTTAACAGGTATATCAGGAAGGCCAATATCTTTGAAGATAACGTCAGCGCGAATATCGGATTATAGGTATACGCTTTGGCACCGTTCTCCCACTGCTAGGAGACAGTGATGACCAGATGCGTCCTTGCACACAATCCTGATGACTGGTGACTAGCTAATGGGTGAAAACCCTGAATACAACATTATCTAGTAATGCCTCAAACCAATGCCTTGTCGGGATATTTTCTGCAAACTACTGGTTTTCGGGAGAAGGGGTATTATGAGGTGATTGTCTCATACGCCCCTCTGGTTAAGACGTACAATTGTGCGGAACACCCTGGCCTTCTTCCTGTTCTAGAGGACAGGGTAACTATAGCTTAACACCGTGATTGCTGCAGTACGCGGTAGACGTACCGTTCACCACATTTTACTTGGCGCGCGATCTGTGCTTTTGCCATTCCCATACCTGCGAGCACACGAATCCGTACCTTTCGCCGTTGGGTATTGCCGGGCCGTGGTGCGTGGACATAGATCGTTCGGCCACCGGCATACTGCTGGCATCGTTTGAATAGGTCGGCTGGTAATATATCTTTTGCGTTTTGTGCTCCCCGCGCCATCACAGTTTCCTCTACAATACACTTAATTAACCGTAGTTGTATTATACCATAGAAACGCCCTATTTCATATCGCCTTCACGTCTGTGTCCGCGACGACTTTTGGGTGCGCAGGGGTGCGGATTCACAAGCAACTTGCGCAGCATGCTTGATGTACGTCGATTTCCTCTGCATGCCAGAGACTAGGAGGCATACCATGAAGCACCAATTTTATGGACACTCTATGAGATCAAACACCCGCATTTCTAATCGGCTTTATGCTTGTGGTAATGGCGTTTTGCTCGATTTTTTAATGCGCATTTACTTTCCTTATCTTTCTTGCCACTTGGGCAGAATTTGCCATTGCTGCGCCCTCCGATAAATGGCTTACCGCATTCTTGGCATATTCTCGCATGGGCATTTGCGTCGATGATCTCCAGGTAGAGCATAATTCCCATGATGTCGCAAAGGGAATCGGTTCCTGGGCGAAAGACCATACTTATCGGTATATGGTCAATTGGAGACGTGCTTGACTTGGGATTAAGGATGACCTCAACGCAATGGTCAACTGCTACTTTCAGCACCATCGGAAACGGTACGCTTGCGTGATCGTTGCATCTCCGATGAAGCCTTTTGAGCGACAGGTCGTCCCATTCGATCCCCATCGTCCCCCCTAACAATTTTATATCTTGCCGTAACGTCTCGCTATCCTCAAATGGGTCGCCAATACAGAAGACCATGACAGCATAAATTGCGCGTTCTGTTGCAACTTTTCCCCATATCCATCCTGCTGTTTGAGTAATGTTTGCGTTAACGGATGCCTCATGGATTGCAAGCGATATTTCTTCCGGCGTGCGTTCACGCGCCAGCACTGCTTCTTGGGCCATGCGAATCGTCTGGAACAGTATCGCAAGATGTCGTATATGAGCGGCTGGATACAGAACTTTAATATCATAGCCGGTATCGGGAAATATGGCCGCTTTGTCTTCGAGGTAATAAAGCTCATCTCTGCTTGGCCAGTGTGGAAGCCCATATGAAGCACAAAACTCGATAATATCCTGATCTGCAATATCTGTGTCATCAAAATGCAGGATGTCGCCTCGCTTCTTGAAAATCCCTGTGAACACGTTCGGTAATTGACGCCCGTACTGTAGATCAGGAGCAAGAGGGTTGTAAAATCCAAGAATGCCATGCGCATCCAACGAGGTTGTTTGCTCATAATCCGTAAGTAACCATTCCGACAATGGGAGATGGATATGTTTATCGTAAACCGCCTCCAGAATGAGGAAGTTGAGCCTGACTTGACCAGCTCGACTCAAAGCAGCTTGATTTGCAAGTCGCTTGAGTTCACCACGCATGGATTGCCGTACATCGTATGGTAGGTACTCCACCAAAGATACTCCTGAATAGGCAACGTCGGTGAGGTCAATGTGTAGAGTGTCAGGAGTAAAGATGTTTAATGGTAATCGTTCGGTCTCCTTGCGATCTAACTGGCTCGCAGGGTGCCGCTCGCTGTGGAAAAGTCGCTGGCTCTTTGCTAATGATCGCAGGTGCAAGGAAAGCTTATCTTTTCGCTTGGCCAGAAGCGATTCTGACAGTCCTTCTGCATCTATGATATGGTGTGCCTG
>DASXVL010000742.1:0-4755 GCA_036504255.1 Armatimonadota bacterium
GCCTGCTGATCAGCCAGCCGTTGCTGCCACAGGGCTCGGCGTTCGTCGTGTGTCATCGGGCAGATCCTCCCACCGGTGTGATGGGAGCATTATCCGAGGAATGGGGAGAAGTTACCAGGTGTGCGCGGTTTGACGCTTACGATCTCGGAAGAGACGCTGTCGGCTGATGATCCATTGGCACTGACACCAGAGCACCTGTCGGTATGGCGGGAACTAGAGAGCAAATTTGCCCCGATGTCCATTGCGGTTCGGTTAGTCGGATGCCGATACGATCAAGTCACGCCCGCGATGATGGCCTGCTGGTGACAACAATACTGGCGGCTCGCGCGCATCAGTGAGCGGTATGAGCAATTCGGGGTGACGGCTCGGATGTTGCGCCCGTATAAAGACCGCATCGCGCTGTTGGAAGAGGCGGCGCTCAGCCGTTGGACACCCCGGGAAGTGGATGCGGCGATAGCACAGCGGGACCACCGGCTCCCGCTCCAGCAGCCGCTGCCGGCCAATCATCGTTTTCTGGACCTCCCGTTCCCAGAGCCGATCTGGCAGGCGTTGGCCGATGCCATGCTGACGGTGCATGGGCAGGTCTTTCTGGAGGGAGATGATGCAAACACGCCTTGACACCCAGCCGCATCCCAAAACGACGTGCATGCGTCAATCCGTACCGACCGATTCCGGGCCATCGCCGTTTGCCTGGTTGCCGTATTACCTGCCCCAGGAGGAAATGGAAGCGGTGTGGCGGGAATGGGGCTGGCGCGTGCTGGGCAGGAATCCGGTAGCTGACGAAGACCGTGAGGCGTTCGAGATCGTCTGTCGGCAACTCCAGACGAACTGGGGGGCTGTATACCGCCCGGTAGCCTTGCTGACATCGAAAACCTCATCGGCATCCCGGCAGGCACAGGTACGTTTATTCAACCAGTGCCTGGCAGTGGGATGGCAATTACGGCAACAGGGGACGGCACTTACCGCAGCCGCGTTGGCCTCAGCGGTCGACGAAGAGATCGCGCTGGTGATGCCCCTCCTCGACCGGGTGGTGACCGCGCTCAATGCCGCCGAACAAGAGATCGGAACAGGAGGCGCACAATGACACCGCATACCCCCGTCGAGATGACCGCACGAGAGCGTGTTGATGCGGTGGCCGACCTCCTTGCGCTGGCACTTGCACGTCGGCAGCAGCGCAGTCAGTCTCGCCACGGTGAAACCGTGGACGACGCCTTGACTTTGTCTCTTATGCGTTCGAACGCATAAGCGGAAATTATGCGTTGTGATTCGTTATGTCGCGAGCGCCCATTGCAGCCCTTGCATTCATGCTCGGAGCACGCGGAAAGTCAAGAGAACTCGCGACATAATCTCATCGGTTACAAGGAGCGCAGCCACTCCATGAGAGCGGCGTCGTCCTCCCACGCGGGTAATTCCGGCGGGGTGACGGTGTGATGGACTTTTTCAAGCGCCCGGCGTTTCATGTCCAGGTCGACTCGTGCGTAAATTTCGCTGGTTTTGATATCAACATGGCCCAGAAAGTCCCGAATGATGATCAGGGGGATGCCGGCTTGCAGCATATGCATCGCCTTGCTGTGCCGGAAGGTGTGCGGCGTGACCTTCTCCGGCAACGTCGGTTGCTGGTCACGAGCCGCTTTCACATACTTCTGGACCATCACGGTGATGCCCGAGCGCGTATAGGGTTGCCCCCGCGTGTTCAGAAACAGGGGGCGTTCTTCGCGGGTGGGGTGCCCCGTGTCGTGCTCTTCCAGATAGGTGGTGAGCAGGGCAACGGTATTCCGCATGAGCGGAACGATGCGGGTTTTTCGTCCCTTGCCGGTCAAGCGAATCTGGGCAGGCTCCGCAAGGCGGACATCCCGGATGCGCAGATCGGCGATTTCCTGTACGCGGGCTCCCGTGTCATACAGCAGGCTCAAGAGCACCAGATCACGACGTCCGTAGCGCGTCGTGCGATTGGGTTGCGCCAGCACGGCCTGCATTTCATCGGGAGTCAGGTAGGCGGGCAGATGTCGCTCATGGCGTTTAAACGGAATGGCCAGGATATGCTGCCACTGCAGAATGCGCGTCGGCTCTTCGATCTGGAGGTAGCGCGCAAACGCATGCAACGCCGCGAGCCGTTGGTTCCGGGTCGTCACCCGGCAGTGTCGGCGTTCTTCCAGGTCGGCGAGGAACGCCGTGATACGGGATGGCTGAAATTGCTCGAAGGTGAAGCGCTCAATCGCCAACCCTTCCAGATCGCGGCAATACCGGAGCAAGAGGGTAAACGTGTCGCGGTACGCTTTCACGGTATTCGTGCTGACATTCCGTTGCATGGTGAGATATTTGGTCAAAAACGTGTGGAGGTGACGCGCGAAGTCCGTCCCGATCATGGCGTGACCTCCTCATCAGGAATAACCGTGCCGCAATAGCCCGCGAGCCTGGACGTGATCTCGGGATAGAGTTGCGGGAAGAGATGCAGATAGCGTTGGGTTTGGTATATCGATTCGTGTCCCAGATAGGTTGACAGAATCGGCAGAGCCAGATCCACGGCCATGTCGTCGCGTAGCCACCGGGCCAACCGATGACAGGCAAAGGTGTGGCGAAGGTCATGGATACGGGGACCCTGCCCGCGTCCGCGATGGGCGATGCCGCATTGCGACAAGGCATGGCGGAAGAGATCATACCAAACCCGGGAGTGCCACGCCCCACCATCAGGGGCCTGGAAGAAGAACGCTTCCGGTGCACGCGACGCGAGAACGAGCTGCGCATAACCCTGTAAGCGTCTCGTTAGAGACGGAGCAACCGGTACCAGGCGATCTTTGCGGAATTTGGTATCCCGAATGGTCAGCAGGCCGTGAGTCCCATCGACATCACGGACGTGGAGATGGAGGGCTTCGCTAATGCGCAGCCCACAGCCGTAGAGGAGGCGAAAGACCAATGGGATGATCTGCGCTCGGTCTGGTGACCGCGGATGCGGACGCACGGTATCGATCACCGCAAAGAGCGCCGCAATCTCCTGCTCGCTGAAGATATACGGAGCAAAGGTCGATTGCGGACGTGCCACCAGACGGCTGTCCGGGAGAAAGGGGGCATATCCTTGCCGTTCCACGAAGAGGCAAAACTGCCGAAGGACGACGCACCGCGATGCTTGCGTCTTCGGGGACTCATTGGGACGTCTAGCGATCCACCCCTCCACCACATCACGGGTGAGGCTCGGATGACACACGTCGCGTGCCGTGAGGTAGCGATCCAGCGCGCGCAGGGAGATGGCCGCTGAATCGTAGCGGCACCCGAGTGCCCGCTTCTCGGCAATATGTTGCTGGAGCAAGGGGGCGAGCACGCTGCCAAAGGTGACGGTTTGGCTATGAGGTTGCATGCATCACCTCCTCCGGATCAAGAGCACAGCGCTGCAATTGGGCGAGATTGACCTTCGCGTAGACTTCCGTCGATGCGGTCGCCGTGTGGCCCAGCACTTCGGAGATGGTCTGCAACGGCGTGTCGTCAGTCAGCAGGTGGGTGGCCAGGGAATGGCGCAAGGTATGCATGCCGACGGGTTGGCGTTGATAGCGCTGAATCCCGGCTTTCCGCCGGTATCCGGTAATGAGATGATAGAGGTTGTCATGCGAAACAAAAGGCGCATAGGGATAGGCCAACGACAAAAAGACGTGCCGATACTCACTGATCGGTCGGGCATGCTGCAAATAATCGATCAACGCCCACCCGACTTCATCCAGGAGCGGCAGTACCAGCGGTTCACTCGTTTTGGTCTGGACGAGTTCAATGCGCTTGTGCGCCCAGCGGATATCGTCCAATGTCAGGCGAATAATGTCGCCGACGCGCATCCCCAGTCGCGCCGCCAACAGGAGAATGGCGTAATCCCGTTTACCACGAGGCGACTGGCGATCCACTTGCGCCAACAGACGGGTGATATCCTCGGGGGTCCATACCGTCGGGATTTTTCGATAGTCACGAATCGGGCAGGGTGGAACCGCCGTCCGCATCTCCGAGGTCATCAGGCCCTGATCCGCGCAAAATCGCAAGATGCACCGGATATGGCCGGCCTGGTTGGCCACATAGGCCGGGACGCACCCCTCCAACGAGGTGAGATACGTCGTGATGTGCGTGGCCGTGATGTGCGACACGTCGGTGACTCCTTGCTCCATCAACCAGACGAAAAACCGTGGCACGGAGAGTTGCGCGTTTTTCAAACTGCTCGGACGAAATCCCCGAGCCAGACAGTCCTGTTCATATCGTATAAAGATGTCGCGCAAGGCGGGCGCCAAGGCCGCAATTCGCTGTTCGCCGGCGCTTTGCCCGATGCATGTCTGCAGCTTACGCTGAGGGCGATGGCGACCCAAGTGGGCAAACCGAAACATCAGATTGCTCACCCGCCCCGGCATGATCTCACCGAATTCATAGACTTGCACGAGCAGGCGCAAGGCCGCCACCACCCGTACCAGTGCGTGCGGCCGTGGCGATGGCCAACGGCCGACAGGGTAGCCTTTCGCGACCAACCAGGCCTCAATCAAGTCATTCGAGAGCGCGTCCGGATACCCGTGGCTCAAGGCAAACGCCTGAAGGCCATGCCACGCGACTTGATACTGAAAAATCGTGGCCTCCTTGTAGCCAGCGGTACGGAGTGCGCCTTCGGCGGCCTCCAATAACGCATGGAGAGTGATCGGCTCCTCACAGGGAGGAGCAGGACTACATGATGTGAGCATATGGGATGCTCCTTTCGATGGATTGGACAAGTCATCGTCCACTACCATCATAAGCGCA
>DASXVL010000743.1:0-3682 GCA_036504255.1 Armatimonadota bacterium
GCGGCCCCGCCGATAAGAGCATACCCGCAGCAAGCTGCGGGTACGCGCACCGGAAATTGTTGCCGGGAGGCGCACGCGCCCCCGGCAGTCGGAGGGGGCAGAGTTACTTGCTGCGGCCGATTTTGAACATCTTGGTGCCGCAGACGGGGCACACGCCGCTCAGAGCCGGCTTGCCGTTTTTCATGGTAATCTGCTGCGCGTCTTTCATTTCCCGCTTTGCTTTGCATTTCACGCAATAAGCCTCAGCCATTCTGGCACCTCCTAGAGGATGTATTTGATTGTGCGGCGCTTCCGCACGGCTGCTTGATGTCCGATATGACTCGTGCACAAGCTTGATCTGTTGAATTCGCTTACTCTGCCGCCCTTTCCTTCTCAAAGTGAAAAAAAGTTTTCCACTTGGTGAGATCAAATCGAGTTCAGCCTCGCTGGCCCCTGATCTCACCGGGCGATCACCCCCACCCTGTTCCCGCGAGGCCGGCGCTGAAAACATGCATTCGGCAGCGAGAATGAAAAAACCTGCCGGCAGGCCGCCGCCCAACTATTGACCTTCAGCAGCGATCTGGCTATACTGAGTGCTCGGATGGCCCTGTAGCTCAGCCTGGTAGAGCAGCGGACTGAAAATCCGCGTGTCGCTGGTTCAAATCCGGCCGGGGCCACCATCTACGCCTAATACCGCCATCGCCGAGTATACGCTGCCTGTAGCGTTTGGAGCGATGGCGTTTTCATTTCTGCCCGCGCAATTCCTCGCGTATATTTCGCAATCCGCTATACACCTGACGCCCTATAAACCAATGCGAAGAGCCTGCAACCGGGCAGCGTACTCTTGCCACACAGGAAACGCATCGATATACTAGCGGGGAGAACTATAAACGGAGGAATCTGCTCCATGAAATCCTTACGCGTAGCGGTGATCGGCTGCGGTAGCATCGCGAAACAGCGCCATATTCCCGAGTATGCCTCAAACAAGCATGTCAAACTCGTCGCCCTGTGTGACCCGGTGGCCGCCCACGCGGAGAAGCTGGCGAAAGAATACGGCGGCAAGGTGTACACCGACTGGGAAGAAGTCGTGGCGCTGAAAGACATCGACGCCGTCAGCGTCTGCACCCCAAATTTCCTGCACGCCCCGGTGACCATCGCCGCGTTGAAGGCGGGCAAGCATGTATTATGCGAAAAGCCGATGGCCACCTCCGCGGATGAATCGGCGGCGATGATCGAGGCGGGGAAACAGAGCGGCAAAATGCTGATGATCGCCCATAATCAGCGGCTGGCTCCGCTGCACGTGCGCGCCAAGCAGATTTTGCACAGCGGCATCCTCGGCCGGGTGCTGACCTTCCATACCATGTTCGCCCATCCCGGACCGGAAGGCTGGAGCATCGAAGGCGTCGGGGGCTGGTTCTTCCAGAAAAATAAGGCGTTTGTCGGCGCGATGGGTGACCTGGGCGTGCATAAGGCGGACCTGATTCGCTGGTTGCTTGACGACGAAGTGGTGGAAGTCGCCGCCTTCGTAGAAGCACTTGCCAGCAAAGTGAACTCAACGGTCGATGACAATGCCCTTTGCCTCTTCCGCATGGCCAGCGGCGCCATCGGCGTGATGGAAGCCGGTTGGAGCCACAACCCGGGTTGCGACAACAGCACCGTCCTCTACTGCGAAAACGGCATCCTGAAGATCGACAAAGACCCGAACTTCACCGTCGTGGTCGAACTCGCGAATGGGGAGAAGCAGTACTACAAAACGGGCGCGCTGCAGACCAACGATGAAGGCGGCCAGAGCGACTCCGGCGTTATCGCCACCTTTGTCGACTGCATCATCAACAAAACTCCCTGCCCGATCCCCGGAGAAGAAGGCGCCAAGAGCCTGGACGTCATCCTGGCCTGCCTGGAATCCTCGGAGACAAAACGGTTCGTGCCGGTGGGGGCAGTGCCGGCGGCTATGTAAATCGTCATGACGCCCCCGCTACCAAGTCCAGCACTACAGACTCCGGATGCATAAGCTCCGGAGTCTGTTTTTTGATAAACAGCGCAGGGAAAAGATAATCCGCTTCCGCCTCCAATGTATTCGGGTACCCGGCCATGACCAGAGGCTTCGTTGCCGTCTCGAAAAGCGATCTGGAGGTTTGCTCAACCTGGAGGAAATGGTTGATTCGGCTGAAGCATATACCAAAGGCGCGATGAGCGAGCATGAGTTTACCCAGCGGGTTCGAGCGATATTTGCCCCCTAATCCCTCTCACTTCCAATCGCTTGCCTCCCGCTCGATCCTGTCGGAAATCAAGCTTTGAGCCTTCTCTTCCGCCGGCTGGATAATCTGACTATCGAATTCGGAGAGCAGGCTGGCACTGTCTCGGTAACGGTAGAGCTTCATAAACCAGGGGTAAGCATCAAGATCACGTGCCATGAAGTACGGTCGGCCATCATCCTCAATAATCGGTAGCACCGGCACGGAGTGAAGTTGTGGCACGTTCCAGGCAAGCTCATGGGGGACACATCGCGGCTCGCTAATATCTGCGATGATGAAGCGTGACAACCGTGCAAGTATGCTTACGACCTCTGTAGTGTTTCGCTCCTTCGGTTCGGAAAAGTCAAAAAGTATCGGACAATACCCTCGGTCACGCAGGATACTTCTAATATCATTCAATATATCAAGCCGTGCAAAATTCCCCAATATCAGAACCGCCTTCCGCGAAATCATCGAGATGGTATCACGGAGTTTGGCGTTAGTCAGTAACATGTAGATAAACTGAGCGATCTCCAAATTATCCACAACCACCTCTGGCTCACCCAACGGTGTAACAATCATATTGGATTGTTGGGCACCATCGAGGATAACGTCCCAGGCCGAAATACCATATATCCTACACCCATCAAGCACAGCATTAGTAAAATCAGTTTTCAATATTAGTGCTCGATCAAGGCTCACATCTGTCAGAGCCGCTCTGCTCAATAGCGCATTCGAGAGATTTGTTTGTGAGAGATTCGCATCAGTGAAGCTTGATGAGGTGGCGTTTACTCCTTGTAGATTTGCCTTATACAAGTCTACTTCGGTGAAAGTCGCCTCTGTGAGTATTGCAGTCGAAAGAGTCACTCCCGTAAGATTTGACTTTATCAGACGTGTGTTTGTTAGATTAGCCCCATGAGGTTGCTACCCATAAGGCGTACGTTGTTGAGAGTCGCTTTAATGAGTTTTGCCCCGAGGAAAACTGATGCTGTTAAGTCAGAATCGTTCAATATTGCATTCGTTAAGTTTGCGTTTATGAAAACCGATTTCATCAAGACAGTGTTATTGATATTTATATTGGTTAAATTGGCCATACTAAAATTCGTCTCTGTGCAAAGAGCGTTCGTGATATTCGACTCTGAAAGATTTGCCCTGAGGCAGATCGCCCTCGTAAGATCAACCTCGGTGAGATTCGCTCTGGTGAGTTTTGCACTTGTGAGATGTGCTCCAGACATGATCGTTTTGGAGAGATTAGCCCCAGAGAGATTAATTCTCATTAACTCTTTCTCACTAAAATTCGCCGAGGACAAGTCTGGTTGAATACTTGGATTCTCTTTGCGCCATTCATTCCAATGTCCTACTCCCCTATTGAGAATATTGAGGTGCTTCTGGTTTGCCATCGCTGTTATCTCTCTTCCTTCATCTAGCCTGCATTATTCATGACAATTTCGAATAATGGCAAGCTAGCC
>DASXVL010000744.1:0-2104 GCA_036504255.1 Armatimonadota bacterium
TCGGGACCCAGGTACCCCAGGGGCACTCGGTCAGGTAACGCTGCCAGAGCTCCCGCCACATCTGCACGCGCTCGGAGGCGCCCTGGTCTGCCTGCACCCCCTGGTTGAGCACCTGGGAGAAGTTGCCGAAGCGCGCCTGAATATTCGCGGGGAGGAATGACCAGGACCCGATAAGCAACACACCGCCCAGCAGCACCATCGGCACGATGAACTGCATACCACGCCGTGCGAGCTTTGGCACTTTCAGCGCCCCCACTCCGACGATCACCGCGGCGACCATCAACCCGAGTAACGCCGAGCGCGAGGCCGAGAAGACCAGCGCAAACAGCGCACACGCCATGGCCACGCCCCAGAGTATCCTGCGTCCGGCCAATGCCTTAGCTAACGCCAAGCTCACGGCCCAGAGAAACAGAAATGCGCCAAAGAGCCCGTAGGAGTTCGGATTCACTAACAAACCGGTGAGTCGCGGATAAAAGAAAAGTACCGTCTGGTTCTGCAGCATGTACAGATCATCGAGCGCCACCCAGGAACGCGGCAGTACCCCGAGATTGAAACCGAGCTGCAGCAGGCCATAGAGGAGGTGGAGCACCCCCGCAAGCACGGTCACACCCAGCAGCGCGCGCAGCACGCGTGCGGCGCCATATTCAAGCGCAAATTGGTAGGCGAAATAGGCAAAGCTCGCCCACAGCAGTTGCCGCAGGCCGGGAATGGCATTACTCACCGGCCAGCCGGCTGCCATGACACCGAAGATAGGAAGACAGGACGCCAGCAAGAGGTACGGGAGCAGCAGGTATACCACCGGGGGCACGGACGGCGACACGCGGCGCGCGGGGTTGAGCAGCGCACGGCGCGCGCACCACGCGATGGCAAAACCGAGCCAGAGCAGATCGCCGAAGTATATCGCGCCGCGACCGCCCGCACCATCGGCGGCGAAGACGTTCAGCCCCATGCGCGCATAGGCCAGCACGAAGACGCCGAGCACAATGGTAAAGGCCACGAGCGGGCGCTGCATGGCGAAGAGCATCCAGGCCAGCGCGAGGAGCAAGACTGCGATCAGCACCGCGCCGTGCGGCGCGACGAACAGACAAAGCCCGGTGAGGGCACTGCCCGCCAACAGCAGCGGAAGCCAGGGTACCGGAATGTGGATAGTTTCACGCCACACCGCACAGCACCTCGACATATTGGTCCAGAATCGTCTCCGCGGAAAAGGCCTGACTGCGCTGCCGCAAGAGCGCTGCAGGTATGGGGTTGTCCAATGTCGCCAGCATCGCCTCCGCAAGACGCGTATCATCCCCGACCGGCGCCAACGCGCCCCAACGCCCGCGTTCGAGAATTTCGCCCGGTCCCCCCGGGCAATCCGTGGACATCACCGGCGTGCCGCACGCCATGGCCTCGGCCAGCACATTGCCGAACCCTTCATAGCTGGACGAAAGCACGAAGGCCTGCACGTTGCGCATGTAGGCATAGGGATTGTCGACGAAGCCCGGCATCGCCACGGCATCATCCATGCGGAGCGCGCGAACTTGCGCGGTCAATTTGCCTCGCTCTTCCCCCTCGCCGAGGATGAGCAAGCGCACGTCACGCTGCGCCCGCACCCTGGCGAATGCGCGCAACAAGGTCGGATAATCCTTCACGGCTGTCAGACGCCCGACGGCGAGCACTATCGGCACTCGCGGTTCGGCAAACCACGGGTGTTCCACCGGCTCGTACGATTCGGCGAGCATGTGTTCCGTCACCACCGGGTTGTGAATCACACGGATGCGCTCACGGGGGGCACGAATGGTCCGCACGAAATCATCGGCCACCCCGTGCGACACAGCCACCACGGCATCCGCCATGGTGTAGGATCGCCGCAGCAACGCAGGCATGAGCCGTCCGCGCAGATTTCGGGGATGCGCAAAAGTGTGCGACAGCGGGCTATCGATGCGCAGCACCACGCGCGTGGAGACACCGGCTATTTTCTTGGCCCACAAGGCGACCAGATTGGCGTTGACCAGCGAGGAGAGCAGCGCCATCGGGCGTTCCCGGCGCAGGTAACGCACCAGGCCTGGTAAAGACGCCGTGACGCGCGCGGCGTGAAGATCGATCACGCGTACTTCCGCCG
>DASXVL010000745.1:0-13875 GCA_036504255.1 Armatimonadota bacterium
GTACGGCGAGTGGTCGTCAATAGAAGTCCCCCAGGTAGAAAAAATTGGGGGTACCCATATCGTACCCAGAGTATGCCGCACACTGAACATCACCAATCACAATGTTTGCGTGCACCCTTCGCTAATTATTGCGCTGCCCCAGTGATAGAATCCTCACACACACCATTTGGCGAAAAACCCTATACTAGTAGCGGAAGAAAGGACTTGCTAGCCAGTCACTCACTTGGCATACCAGTGACCAGTGAGGGTACGCTGGCCCATATCGGCCCAACCCCTCGCCCAAGTCTGGGCGAAGAGCCTGAACAACATACACAGCGGTTCATATGCTGTTCCAGGGGATACCGCAAGTTATACACACCCAGGGATAACTTCCTGGGAATAGCTGGGGACAACTGCGGAAAACTTATCCCCTGCGGATAACGCCGTGTTTCTCCACGGGTTGTGGGCGTCTTCTCCACACCCGGCGTGAGCGTGCGCCACGCTCGTTCTCCACATATCCACACGCCTTATTATTATCATTAATCTTCTAATATAATAGAGAGTTCTTTACCGTGGACGGCGGAGGTCGGCAGACGGTCGTCTGTACCCCGAATACGACGAGTTTTCGGCCATCCGATATCTGGGCTGGAAAAGGTCCCTCTCCTGTCCCGCGCGGGCAGCAATCCAAGTGGAGCGCAGCAGATGGTGGGTAATCCACAGGCGCTAGCCCGTCCTGCGGAGCCGGGAAAAGAAAATGATGAACTTGCTGGCCAGAGGACGAGGCACAATTTCCGCGAATTGCTCCTTTTTGGTATACTGTCCTACTGATGCCCCTGTTGAGTGGCGCTTAACGCGGCATGCCTAGCAGCCTGATGCACAAGGCCGAGGGCACGTCTAGCGGTCGCTTTTTCCGCCCATCGCCCGCGAATTTCTGACGAGTATAGGTCCTTGATACGCGACAGAAATCCGCGAACGACGGACAAAAAAAGCAACTCACTATCCGACCGCTCGGACTTGAGCATCAGACTGCTAGTATCAAGAGGACGTGATGATGACCGGTAATGAGATTCGCACAGCGTTTTTAGCGTTTTTTGCGCAACGGGGCCATACCGTGCTGCCAAGCAGCTCATTGGTGCCCGAGGATCCGACGACCTTGTTCACCACGGCGGGCATGCAGCAGTTCGTGCCCTGGTTCCGCCGCGAAGTGGAACCGCCATACGGCAGCGTCGCCACCGTGCAAAAATGCGCGCGCACCGACGATCTTGATCAAGTGGGCCGCACCACGCGCCACCATACCTTCTTCGAGATGCTGGGCAATTTTAGTTTTGGCGATTATTTCAAGCAAGAAACCTTACGTTGGGGTTGGGAGTTTGCCACCAACCCGCCGGCGACGGGTGGACTGGGGCTGGACCCGGCGCACGTATGGGTGACGTATTATAAACCAAAGACCGGCGAGCCGTATGAGGAAGATCTGGAAGCCAAACAGATCTGGCTCGAAATCGGCGTGCCGGCCGAACATATCATTCCGCTCGGGAAAAAGGAAAACTGGTGGGGACCGGTCGGCGATAGCGGGCCATGTGGGCCCTGCTCGGAGATGCACTATGACCGCGGCGCGCACCTGGCGTGCGGCCCGGCGTGCACCTCGCCCGAATGCGGCTGCGACCGCTGGATCGAATTTTGGAATCACGTCTTCCAGCAGTTCAATTTCACCGGAGGCCAGTATCTGCCCCTGCCCGTGCCCGGCATCGACACCGGAGCCGGATTGGAACGGATCGCCAGCCTGGTGCAGGATGTCGAATCGAATTTTGAGACTGACTTACTCAGCCCCCTCATCGACGCGACGGTCATTCTCGCCGCGAAGACCGAGAGCCGACCCGAAGACATGCTGGCGCTACGCGTCATCGCCGACCATCTCCGTTGCGCGTCGTTCATGATTGCCGATGGCGTGCTGCCCGGGAATGCGAAGCGGGGCTACGTGGTGCGCCGCATGATCCGCCGCGCCTATCGTTATGGCCGCGGGCTGGGCTTTAACCAGCCGTTCCTGTGTAACCTGGTCGCCACCCTGGTGGAGATCATGGGCGAGCACTACCACGAGTTGGCCGATAACGAACACTTTATCGTCGACACGCTGCGTGCGGAAGAGCTGCGCTTTGCCGATACGCTGGAGCGCGGCGAGGATCTGCTCGCCAATTTAATTAGCGATGCCCAGGCACAGGGGGCGAAGGTGTTGCGCGGTGAGGACGTGTTCACGCTGTACGACACCTATGGCTTCCCGAAAGAGCTGACGGAAGAGACGGCGCTGGAAGCTGGGCTCACCATCGATGAGGCGGGCTACCAGGCGGCCTTCGCCGCCGCGCGGGAACGTGCGCGCGCCGGGGGAAAATTCGCCTACGCGGCGAGCATGGACATCGGCCCGGAAATGCCGGCGACGAAATTCCTCGGCTACCAGACCATCAAGAGCGAGGCGACGCTGCTCCATTTTGAAGCGAACCGCGAACAGGGCACGGCGTTAGTAGTGCTCGATCAGTCGCCTTTTTACGCGACCTCCGGCGGACAATGCGCGGATAACGGGACGCTGCAGTTCGACGGCGCCAGCCTGCCGGTGCTGGAGGTGGCGAAAGATAAATATGGCCATTTCCTGCACACGGTCGATATCAGCGAGCATGAGCTGTTCACCCCGGGGCCGCACCACACGGTGACCGCGCACGTGGATACCGCCCGGCGCAACGCCATCCGGCGTGCACACACGGCGACGCACCTGCTGCACTGGGCGCTGCACGAAGTGGTCGGCGAACACGCGAAGCAGGCGGGGTCGCTGGTGGACGCGGACGTACTGCGCTTTGACTTCAGCCATCCGCTGGCGCTGAGCGCGGAGGAGATCAGCCGGGTAGAGGCGCTGGTCTATGCGCGCATTCTGGAAGATTTCCCGGTGGCGATTCTCGACATGAGTTTGGACGAGGCGCGCAAAGCCGGGTATACTGCGCTCTTCGGCGAAAAGTACGGCGAATGGGTGCGCACCGTGAATATCGGGGACACCACGGACACGTTCAGCCGTGAACTGTGCGGGGGCACGCACCTGGATCGTACCGGGCAGGCCGGTTTCTTTCATATTACCGCCGAGTCGTCCGTCGCCGCGGGCATTCGTCGCATCGAGGCGCTGACCGGGGTGAAAGCCGCGCAGTGGGCGCAAGAGCAAGCGGCCATTGTGCATGAGCTCGCCGTGGAATTGAAGACGCCGGCCGATGCGCTGCTGGCGCGCGTCGAAGGTCTGCAACGCGAACTGCGCGAGGCACAGCAACGCATCAACGACTTGAAGGTGCAGGTGGCGGCCGGTGGCGGCAGCGCCGGGCCGCAGGTGGAAGAGATTAACGGCGTCAAGGTCGTCATCAGCGCGCTCGAAGAGATCGACGCGGCCACGCTCGCCACGCTTGCCGATCAATATCTGAATAAGCTGCAATCCGGGGCGGTGGTGTTGGCTTCCGCGACGGACGGCAAGGTGCTCTTCGCGGTGAAGGTGAGCAAAAACCTTGCCGGAAAAGTGCATGCCGGTAACCTGGTACGCGAGATGGCGAAGATCGCTGGTGGCGGTGGCGGCGGACGGCCGGACTTCGCGCAGGCGGGCGGCAAAGACGTGACGAAAATCGCCGAGGCCCTACAGGCAGCCCGCGAACTCCTCGCCGGATGACTCGGGTGTCCGGCGGTTGAAGCCGGGCACACGGGGGTATCGTTGTGGGTGGATAGGCCAGCCCGTGGAAAACGGCGCGCCAGCGCCGTGCGTTCCGCGGGCCATCAGGGAGAAGACCGCACATGCACCAGGATCGCCATCAGCAACCAAACAGACCGCGCGCCATGTCGCGCTGGGTGCTCCTCGCCCTGAGTATCGTGAGCTTGCTGTTTATTCTCGGCGGGCTCTACATGCTCTCGCAGACGCTGCGCCATCGTGCGCAGGAGCAGCATGAGCCCCCGGTGGTCGCGCCTCCGGATAATTATCCCGACACTGGCCCGGCCTCCCAAATACCGTCACAGCCGACACCGGCTCCCGTGCCCTCGACAGAATCACCTGCTTCGACGCCCGTCGGCGGCGATACGTCGGCGTTTCCCGAGCCGCCGCCCAATGATTCGCTCTTTGCCGCCGCATATTCCGGTCGGGTGGCGGAAGTCACCAAGGCCGTGCTCGCGAACCCGAAAGCGGTAAATGCGCGTGACAGTGTGCAGGGGGCAACACCGCTGCTCTGGGCCTCGGCTAAGGGACAAGTGGCGGTGGCGCGCGTCTTGTTAGCACATGGCGCGCAGGTTGATGCACGCGGCACGCAAGGCTGGACGCCGCTGCACCGGGCCGCCTACGCGGGCTATACCGATATGGTGGCGCTGCTGCTCGCCCATGGCGCTGCGATCAACGCCACCGACCATACGCATGCCACGGCGCTGTTGAAGGCGGTAGGGCGCGGCCACACGGCCACGGCGGCGCTGCTTTTGCAGCATCATGCCGATATGAATATCGCCGAACATGACGCCGGCCTGACGCCCCTGCACGCGGCGATTCTTGCCAAGCAAAAAGACGTGGTGCAACTGCTGCTGACGCACGGCGCGAGCCTACGGAAAAAATCCAAAGACGGCCTCACCCCGCTGGCATTGGCGCTGGCGACACAACAACCCGACATCGCCACCCTGCTCCGCCACGCCGGCGCGAACGAGTGAGGCAGCGTTAGGAAGGCAGGGTGCTTTGCCATTTGGGCAGGTGAAGCTTCCACCCACGCATGACCGACACCTCACGCATCAGGGCATTGGAGAGGCCCAACAGGATATCCTGTCAGCGCGCCCACCCCTGCAGCGGGTGGTAAGGATGGATTACCTGTCTCCATGCCGGACACGGCAGCATTGGGTGGATGATGACATACGCCCCTTGCCACTCCTCCGGCCATCACTCTTCGCGGCCTGATCGGCCAGATACCGTAACGTCAGCCGTCGCCAGGCCACAGAACGTCGCCTGGGCTCGCTCCAGCCGCTCCGTAATCCCCCTCATCAAACCCTCATCAAGAGACTACACAAACTTCATTCACCTCTCGCACAGGGCACATATTTCTCCTTTACTCTAGAGGTGAGCCTGGAGGGAAATCTTATCCCTGGGCCAACTATACAAAGGAGAACACTTCCATGCGTTCCAATGCGCAACAGCGGCGTGGTTTCACGCTCATCGAGTTGCTCGTCGTCATCGGTATCATCGCGATCCTGGCGTCGATCCTTTTCCCGGTGTTCGGGAAAGCCATGGCGAAAGCCAAGCAGACCTCGTGCGTCAGCAACCTGAAGAACTTGTCCATGGGCACCATCATGTACACGCAGGACAAAAGGGAATACCCCGGTGGCACCAGTTGGGCCGGCGACCTCATCGACTATGTCGGCAACAAGAAAATCTATAACTGCCCCGCCGATACCATGGGCGCCTCCAACCGCGTCAGCTACGCCTTCAATGGCTGCCTCCTTGGCGCTGATGGCAAGGGCGCGAACGACGGCGTGGTCCTGAACCCGGTCGAAGTCGGCATGTTCATCGACGGCACCTCGGCCGCCTACCCCACCTGCGGCAATACCCTCGGGATCAAGACGGCCAACGCCGCCACCGATGCCCGCCACGCCGGTGGCTTCAACGTCGCCTACGCCGACGGCCACGTGGAATCCTTCGATAACAGCATCGCCATCAGCACTGTTGACCCCACCAACCCGATCGCCCGCGCCTTCTACTACCCGGTCGCCATGGGGTGGGTCAACAATCCGGGCGCCGGTGTCATGCTGCCGAAAGACTGCGGCGTGACCCTACCCGACCCCACGGCGTTCTCCATCGCCGGCTCCACCAGTTGTGACGCGTTCTGGAAAACCGCTGCCGCTGGCTGGGCGGCCGTCCAGGGTGGCGATATTAACATCAACCTGACCGGATCTGCCGATCACGCCAATGGCGATGTGGGCGGGTCCTCCAGTTTGGCTCCCGGCACGGGCTTCTCCGTCATCGCCTCCGACCCGGTGGGCATCATCGTCTCCGCCGCCACCAAGCTCAAATTCAGCTGCGCCACGACCAACGACGACGCGCTTGACGTTACCATGCTCAAAAATATCTTTGCCGGGACGACGGATGCGAAGGTGACCGGTACCCCGGTCCTCTACATCCGCGAGTCCGGGTCCGGCACGCGCAGTTACCTGAACTCTATCGCCGCCGGCGTCGAGGCGGCCTACCCGACCAGCGCGAACGTCTGCTATTCGACGAGCGAGATGGTGAACAAAGTGGCGAAAGACCCGTTCGGCATCGGCTACGCCAGCCTGGGCGAAATCGACACCAACAAGGTGAAAGTCCTGAAAGCCAGCGTGAGCGGGACGATTGCCACCTACAATCGCGCCAACGTGGTCACCCTGAATACGGACGGCTCGGTGAAGACCTGCACCTGGCCGCTGACACGTCCGCTCTGGGCGAAGCTCGAGACCAGCAACGCCGGCGGTACGTCCTTTATGAGCTACGTGACGAACCCGAGCTTCTGGAAGAGCAACATGTTCAAAACCCAGTTCTTCCCGCCGTTCGGTACGGGCCTCAGCTACACGGCGACCTGGAACTAACCCGCCCGCAGTTAGCGCAACCGGCCACGGCCCGAGGGTTCCCTCGGGCCGTGTGCTATTTCACGTGAAACCGGCTCCCCATTCCCTTGACAAAGACCCCTCTTCCCCGGCAAGATACCAGGGAGTATTACACGCGGGAGTTGTTCGTATGATCGTGGTGGTGGATTATGGCATGGGGAACCTTCGCTCAGTGGTGAAGGGGTTCGAAAAAGCGGGGGTCGTGGCCGAGATCACCGCCGACCCGGAGGCCGTTGCCGCCGCCGATGCCGTGGTGCTGCCCGGCGTGGGCGCGTTCGGGAAAGCGATGGAACACCTGCGCGCCACCGGTCTCGATACCGCGATTATCGACGCCGTCGCGGCGGGAAAACCGTTCCTGGGCATCTGTCTGGGCTTACAATTACTCTTCACGGAAAGCGAAGAGTTCGGCCCGGTGCGCGGGCTGGGCATTCTACCCGGCAAGGTGGTGCGCTTCTTTCCCGAAGGTGCGCCTGCCGGCGTGAAGATTCCTCACATGGGCTGGAACAGCCTGCAAATGGCCACGCCTACCTCGGTGCTGGCGGGCATTCCCCAGGACGAGTACGTCTACTTCGTGCACTCCTACTACGTTGCCCCCGACGACGCCACTCTCGCCGCCACCACGACCGAGTACGCGGGCTTCCGCTTCACCTCGTCCGTGACGCGCGGCAAGCTGTTCGCCTGTCAATTCTACCCGGAGAAATCGGGGGCGATGGGCCTGAAAATGCTGAAAAATTTTGGTGCACTCGCGCAGGGGTAACGCCAAACAAGGCGTATAGGTAAGGCAGCGGGGCTAACATTTTGGCTAACCAATGGCCCTCATCCTCGGGTGGGGGCCATCCGTGCACTATTTCAGGAGAGTCACATGACTGTAACGACCACACAGACCGTCAGCGTGCGGGACCGTGAAATTTTACGTCGGCTGGGCGAGCGCCTGGCCGTGCTGGCTGCCGACCCGGTGATGGACGAGCGGCGACGGCTGTGGAAGGCGCATAGTGTGCTGCACAGCGAGCGGCCCATGCTACTGGCGGAAGTCAGCGGCGTGCTCGATGAACTCATCCCGTTAACCGCGCTCACCTGCGAGGGCGAGTGGGCGCGGGGCGCGGAACGCGGCTTACGCGCGCGGCTCTTCGTGGCCGAGGAGGTCGGCGACGATTCGGTCGTGGAAGCGAAGGTCTATTACCGGCACGCGGTGCAGAAAAGCGGCTATGGCGTCGAGGCGGTCATGCACCGCGGGGATGACGGTCACGGGCATGGCAGCGCCGTGTGGGACGCGCCGCTGCAGACCCTCCCGGATGACCTGGACAAACTGCATTTCCAGGAGTACCACTACGACGAAGCGGCGACGCTACAACAGCAAGCGCTGCTGGAGTCGGTCTTCGGCGACGTGCTCACCGTGACCAACCAGGATTGGCATTGGTGGACCATGGGCCTGACCGGAACCGCCATCAACCTCATTGGGCTGGAAGAGCTCATGCTGAAGATGTACGACGAGCCGGAGGGGCTGCACGCGTTGATGGCCTTCCTGCGCGACGATCATCTGCGCATGCTCGATTGGTATGAGACGCACGGGATGCTCACGCTCAATAACGACGATTCCTACATCGGGTCAGGCTCGGTGGGTTATACCGACGCGCTGCCGCAGCCGGGCTACACGCCGGGCGAGCCGGTGCGCATCGCGGATCTTTGGGGCTTGTCGGAGTCACAAGAGACGGTGAGCGTGTCGCCCGGACTGTTCGAGGAATTCGTCTTTCCCTACCAGCTGCCGGTGATCTCGCGCTTCGGCCTTTCCTACTACGGGTGTTGCGAGCCGTTGGAGCGCCGCTGGCACATCGTAAAGCAAATCCCCAACCTGCGCCGCGTCTCGGTCGCCCCCTGGAGTGATGAGGAAGCGATGGCGGCGAATCTGGGCCAAGAATATATCTACTGCCGCAAGCCGAATCCGGCCTATGTCAGCACGAAATGGGAAGAGGATATCATCCGCCAGGACCTACGCAACACCCTCGAACTGACGCGCGGCATGGCGGTGGAAATTGCCATGAAGGACGTACATACCGTGGCGCAGCAACCCTGGCGACTCGGGCGTTGGGTAGAGATCGCACGGGAAGAGATTGCGCGGGTGTGGGGATAAGCGTTCCACAACCGACGGTCACCGCGATGGTTTTTAGCCAGCGGGTGGAGCAAAGCGGAACCCCTGGAATATGGCACACCATATAGTTAGAGCCCTGGCAGGGCGACGGACTCTCACCGACGCCTTGCCAGGGCTCATTATTCTATCCCGCTTGGCTAAAAACCACGGCCCTTTCCAGGGCGAAAAAATCAGTATCGCGGATGGCAACTCCAATCATGATCTCTGGGGACACTCGAAGCCGTAACCTTGTCGCTCATCATAATCAAAGCGCTGATGAGCGAATAGAATAGGCGGCTTTCGAATGAACTGGCGATATCCAGTCGCAGAAAACGCCCATGCGGATTCGAGGCATTCGAGCGTCCACTGCCATACCTTCTTATCGGCAGGCCAGTCACGTGCTTTCTCAATCTCCTCGCGTGCAATATTAGCAATGGTCAGTCCCGCATAATAGGGGTAGGGCTGCTCAATCTTTAGATCGTAGACATCTTCAAAAACCAGCGTCGCCGGACTGATCCAAAACCGGTAATTCTGCTCTCCGTGAAGTGGCTCTTCCCACTTAAAGACGTAGTCGATGTCAAAGGAAAGCTCGTACTTGCCGGGACCAAACGCGATGGCATGAATCGGATTATCGTGCCAATCCATTGTGTCGAAGTCGTCATCGGTGAAGAGTAGTTTATCGACCTCGTAAGCATTGAAAGACATATGGGGCCGTCTCCGTATTGTCGTCACGCAGTTATTGCTCTCATAGAGGACTATGCTGTCGCATTGATTATATCATGAAGAGGCATCGGCGCAGAGGCGATGTGCGTGTGGTGGCTGATCGCCTCCTGCGATCCATGCGCCGACCTCCTGTCGGCGTGATTTCTTTTTGGCATAATACCCGGGGCGGCTTCGTGCCGCCACCGGGCTAGTAGCTTGTCGTCGCCATCGGGGCTCTGTTCCGCATTCATGCGGAACACGCATTACGTGTCCGTTCACAGATGCCCATCGGTGTGGGCTAGAGCATCTGCATGGGCATGACGACGTATTGGTAATCGGCTTCCCCGTTGGCGGTGACCAGGCCGGGGTTGAGTGGGCCGCTGAGCGCGATTTCCACCGTCTCGGTGTCGAGTACCGTCAGCACGTCCTGCAGGTACTCGGCGTTGAAGGCGATCTCCACGGGTTCCCCCTCCAGGCTGATCGGCACTTCTTCATAGGCTTTGCCGATTTCTCCCGTCTCGGCGGAAATGGTCAGAGTCGCGTCGACCGAGCGCAGAATGAGCTTGTTCGACTCGGCGCGCGCCACGATGCTGGCACGGCGGACCGCTTCGAATAACTGCTGGCGGTTGACTACCATGTGCTTTTGCGTGTCCTGCGGGATGACGCGCTCGAAGGCGGGGAATTGCCCCTCGATCAGCCGGGAGACGAGGTGCACGCGGCCGACGGCGAAGAGCACCTGGCTCTCACCGACGCGCACTTCCACTGGCTCTTCGCTGTTGCCGAGCAAGCGCAATAGTTCCTGCAAGGCGCGCGACGGGATAATCACCGCGACGGGTTGGGAGAACTGCCCGGTGACCGGGGCGTGTTTCACCGCGAGGCGGTGCGTATCCGTGGCCACCATGGTCGCTTTTTGCCCATCCCAGCTCAGCAGGCAGCCGGTGAGGATGACCCGGCTTTCGTCGGTACTGGCGGCGAGCAGCGTCTTGCGCACCAAGTCGCGCAGCACGGGGCCGGGCACGGAGAGCATGGTCTCCGAAGGCACTTGCGGCAGGATGGGGAATTCATCCGCGGGGAGGCCGTGAATGGTATATTGCGATTTTCCCGACGACACGGTGAGCAGATTGCGCTCGTCAGCGGAAATGGTCAGTTCGGCATCGGGCAAATTGCCCACGACGTCCTGTAAAATACGCTCGGGAACGGTGACGGCGCCCTCGATACCCCCATCCAACGGCAGCACGCAGGTCATGCCGATTTCCAGGTCGGTGGTGACGAGTTTTAACTGCCCGTCACGCACTTCGAGCAACACGTTGCCGAGGATGGGCAGCGTGCTTCGCGTGGCGATGGCGCGGGAGACACTTTGCAAGGCCTCATGGAATAATCGTTTTGGGCAGGTAAATTTCACGACTCCGCTCCTCTAAAACAAATAACAAATACTCTATTTGCTGTATTCTAATGGTGAGGGATACCCTCTGTATGAGAGATTCGCTATTGCTCTCCGAAATTCCTGCCGCGGTGGAATCTCTTTAAGACAAGCGTTTGGAGGACAACGCCAGCCGTGCGTTTCGACGAAATACGCGTGAACCGCTTGTTTTCTAATCTGGAAGATGAAGTGCACCTTTGGCACTCGCAAAGCGGATGTCCCGCTTGCACCAGGGTGGAGAAGTCGGCAACCGTAGCCCATTCGCGGTGAACATGCTATACTGGCGATCATGTTGGCGTCATGCGCCATCCTGAGGACCAGCTATGGATTTTGTCGCAGATCACATGTGTTTCGCCTGTGGAGAGGATAATCCCATCGGACTGAAACTCACCTTCACCCAAGACGGCGACGCCTATGTGACGACCTTTATTGCCGATCGTGTGTACCAGGGTTACGAAGGCGTTGTCCACGGGGGCATCCTCGCGACGCTGCTTGACGAGATCATGGCTCGCTACGTTTGGGTTAAAGCAGGTCCGGCAGCCACTGCCCGGCTCGAGATCCGCTATCGCCGTCCGGCGCCCACCGGGTGCCCTATCGAAGTGCGCGGCTGGATTACCGCGGAACGCCGCAACGGACGCGTGTTCGAAACGGCGGCGGTCGCCCGGCTCGCTGATGGCGCCATCCTGGCAGAAGCGACCGGCCTGGTGATGCGGACCGGCGCCGCCTCGGGAGAGTAACATGCATGCCGTGACCGCCGTCATTCCGGCTTATAATGAAGCGACGCGCCTCCCGCAGGTGCTGCGCGTGGTCCAGCAGGCGACCCTCGTGCATGAGATCATTGTGGTGGACGACGGGTCGCACGATGGCACCGCCGAGGCCGCCCATGACTGCGGGGTGACCGTGTGCCGCTTGCCGGAGAACTGCGGCAAAGGCACCGCCATGCGCGCGGGCGCGCTGCACGCCACCGATGATATCCTGCTCTTCCTCGACGCCGACCTCATTGGCCTCACCCCGGCACAGGTCGACGCGCTCATCCGGCCGGTCTTGACCGAGCAGGTGGGCATGGCCGTCGGCATTTTTCAAGGGGGACGCACCGCCACCGACCTCGCCCAGTTCTTGAGTCCCAGCCTTTCCGGACAACGCTGCCTCACACGGGAATTCTTCCTGTCAGCTCCGCTCATCGAGGGAAGCCGTTCGGGAGTGGAAGTCGCGCTGACGGCGCACGCCCGCGCCCACCACCTCGCACTCGCACTGGTGCCGCTCGATGGGGCAACCCATACCATGAAAGAAGAAAAAATCGGCGTGTTGCGCGGCGCCTTCTCCAGAACGCGGATGTATTTTGACATCGTGCGTACCCTCCTCCGCTATCATCTGACAACACGCGTGCCGGGCAAGTCATTAACGGGCAATAAATAGGACAGGGGCGATAGTTTTGCCGGCGAAATCAATGGGTATATGCGATTTCGGATATTTTTGCACTACTATGACACGGCGATGGAACTGATCTCATCGCCGCCATCGCCTAGAGGAGGACTCTGACTATGTTCACGCTCACATGTGCCCTGCCGCCTGCACGTCGCCTGTTTGCTCTGGTCGCCGTGCTCTGTCTGATCTCCGGGGCACGCCTGACGGCTGCGGCCGTCGACACCACTGCCATCCCGACGCTGGAAGCCACGCAGGCGGGGTTCCATATGGTGCAGACTAAAGTCGCGCCGGCGGTCGTAACGATCGCCAGTACCGCCCAGGTACGCGCCTCGACCAGTGGGAATCCGTTCGGGGATGTCCCCGGCATGGGGGCGCCGCGCCAACAACGGACCCAAACGGTGCACGTCTCCGGCTCCGGGGTGATCGTCCGCGCGGATGGCTATGTGCTCACCAACTCGCACGTGGTGCAAGACTCCACCCAGGTGACCGTCCAACTGGCCGGTTCCGAAAAAAAACTCCCCGCCAAAGTCGTGCAGACGGATCCGCGTACCGACCTCGCCGTCGTGAAGATCACGGAAAAAGGCACCTACCCGACGGCCACCCTCGGCGATGCCAAAACGGTGCAGGCTGGTGATTGGGCCATCGCCTTCGGCTCCCCGTATGGACTGCCATCGACGATGACGGTCGGCGTCATCAGTGCGACCGGGCGAAAATTGGACGGGCCGGTCGGCGATTTCAATTATTATGACCTGCTGCAAACCGACGCCTCGATCAACCATGGCAACAGCGGCGGACCGCTCGTCAACATCCGCGGCGAGGTCATCGGCATCAACTTCATGATCTTCAGCCCCGGCGAGGAGAGCGGCAGCATCGGCATCGGCTTTGCCATTCCCATCAATGAAACCACGAAGAAAGTAGTTGAGACATTGATCACGGGGAAAGCGGTCGAGCGTGGACTCATCGGCATTCAGGTCGATAAGCTCAGCGACGCCATGCGTGAGCAGTTTGGCGTGCCCGATGGCGGCGTCCTCATCCAGGACGTCATACCCGGCATGGCAGGTGAGAAAGCCGGCTTGAAGGAAGAAGACGTCATCACTGAGTTCAATGGCGCGAAAGTCACCGACCGTGACCAATTCGTCAACATGGTGCAGAGCACCGCGCCGGGCAGCAAAGTGACCATGACCGTGGTGCGCAATAAGAAACCGATGCAGGTAACCGTCACCATCGGCACCGACGCCACGAAGGCCGCGACGGCGAACGACGCGCCGCCCCTCGACGAACAAAAAGTCGGCTTGGCCGTGATGGCCATCACGCCCGAGTTTGCGAAAAACTACAACCTGCCGGTCACGAGTGGCGTAATCGTGACCGGCGTAGACCCCGACGGTCCTGCCGCTGGCATCGGCCTCCAGCGCGGCGACATCATCCTGCGTGTCGGCGGTGATCCGGTGAACACCGTGGCGGAATTCTGGAAAACGCTGGCGAAAAAAATGGCGCTCTCCAAACTCGGTGTGCTGTTGCGTGTCCGCAGCGGCGATCACCAAATGACACTCACCCTGCCGCCACTCGAAAAACAGCCGGACGCTGACAAATAAATGGCTCGGCACAAATC
>DASXVL010000746.1:0-3551 GCA_036504255.1 Armatimonadota bacterium
TTCCCATTGGGTGAGATATCGAGGGCGTCAAGAGATGCAATACTGGGTAGCTGTACGACATCATCGTTCCCCATTTGGCCAACCGCTTGATCTGGCCGTTTTATCACAATGGCGGCTGGGATCGTGATCAGCTGAGACCAAGCACTCCCGATATCTCTGGTACGCTCGGGAACTGCCGCGAGGATGCGGCCATCGGGAAGCCAGCGATAGTTGCTAGTGGCCAGCAGTATGGTATGCTCTTTGCCGGTCAGTTGCTCTTGTACCACCAGGTTTTTTCGACGAAGAAACGCCAACCATTTTCCATCAGACGATAAGGCGGGTGAGCTCTCACCAGCAGGTGGGGTGACGACTGGTGTGATTCTGCCATCCGGCTCTACCGCGTAGATGCCGGAAGGCACGATCTTATCTTGTGATGTCGGCGTCAGCGTGCAGTAGGTACGTCCATCAATGCCCCAATGCGCATCAGCGCACTGAAAACCGGTCAGCACCGGCGTGGGCACGCTGTAGGAATCCGTCGGAATGCGCACATAACCGCCAAGACCGATATAAACGATCTTGGCGTACGCGACAGCGAGGAAGGTCGACGGCTGTGTGATTTGCGGTATTTTGGCAAAGCGGAGAAGTGACGTCACAGCGCTATTAATGTTGGTGCCGTACAAACCACCGCCTTGGTTATCACCATCCACTTGAAATACCAGGGATAGACTGTCTGGCAGCCAGATGAATTTAGTGATATGTCCGGTATTTGGACTATTCGAGCGCAACATCGCGGGCATAGGTAGCACTTTGATGCCATCCAAGGCTCCCCAGCGCAGTTGTTCCTGGGTCAGCAGTGGGCGGGCATCACTTCCATCTGCCACCATGATCCAGATTTCCGTTGCATGTTTCCGATCTGCGCCACGCAGGAAGGCGATCCATTTACCGTCGGGTGAATAGTGCGGTGCGAAGCTTTGTGTGGCGGGAACGATGTTTCTCCCGGTAGGGTTAGGAGATGATGAAGTAACGGCCCACACAGCGCCGATAACCACAACCAGTAAGCATATGAGCATTGATGCCCGGAATAACATCGCAACCTCTTTCTCTACACCATTATACGGCTTTGCCAAATCGTCGAATAGCACCGTAAAGTGCCGTTTGGTAGGAAGTGATAGTTAGTCGAACTTTTGTGCTGCTTAACGATCTGTCGTCGATTTGAGCGTAAAAATAGCCCTTCTCAATCTTCGGACGAGTTAGTCTCGCGTCCGAAGCTTTTAGAGATGTTGAGAGGAAAACGGGCTGTTTTGGGGCAAAAGCGGGGCAAACAGTGTTTGGCCCCGTCCGAGGGGTGGATTGGTCGATAAATAGTTATCGGCAATATCCGTGCGTAGAGTTGGCGTAAGTGTCGTATTGCCGCGCTAAGCCAAAAAACCGCCGAGAGGCGGTTTAAGGTGAATGGGTGGTGGAGGCGGACCGTGACTGTACGTATCCACCGTCAGACTCGCCGCTTCGGCACTCAATCGGTGAGCTTCTCGCGGGCATGAAAACGCCGGGCATCCTGGGAGGTTAGCAGGACGCCCGGCGGTATTACCCCGCTGCGCGGACGGGGTAAAGCTATTTCTGATCAACCCAGAGGCACATGGGGAATTTCAGCTTCGACCATCCGTGCCGTTGGGCGTTGGCCAGTAAATTTTGTACGGCGCCGATTTCCACTTCCTTCAAGGCTTGCTTCGCTGTGGTCTGGCCAGTAGCAATACCGATACCAGCCGAGACCAGGCTTGACGCGTCCGCAGCGATAGGAGATGTCAGTGCTACCATGCCGGCGTCGCGCTGGGTGTTCTTGACATTGAGCAACGCCTCTATCTTATCCGCGTCAATAGCATGTAGCGCCGGCACGCGCGCATGCAGATAGTCCAGCACGAGGTCAAAGACTTGTGCTCCAGTCAACTCGACACCGGTGGTCAGACCCGCCTGTTTCTTCATTTGGTCGCCGTAGGCGATGGCCTCATTGTAGAGGGCGGTCAGCTTCTCGCCGCGAATGACGCCCCATTTGAGGCCCATGTGGACCGCAAAGAAGACGAGGCCGACGATCACTTCCCAATTCTGGAGAGTGAAATTGATAACGTCGCTTGCATGCATGGTTATACTCCTTCTGCCGGGGTGACCGGCTCATTAATTTTAATCGGCGGTCAACCAATCTGCCGGTTGCACAATCGCCGCCACAATATCTATGTCGCCACGCGCCACGTCCACGTATGCCCCGCCCCCGTCTTTGCGCTGAATACCCAGCACGGCATGCCCAGGAGCGTCAGGCACGACAAACGAGAGTACCTGCGTCATGGTCCCGCTTGGCGTGAGAGCGGCTGTCAGGAGGCGTGTGCGCGTCCCCTGCGCGCGTATGGTCATGCGGTACGTGTAGTCCTCGATGAGCGGATCAGAGAGCGTTAACGGGATGGTAACGGTATTGCCGGCCACGAGCGGCGGCAGGTTGGTGATGAGCGCAGGTTCCAAGCCGGATGGTGCCGTGACTGTGATGCCTTGCATGGTTTGGACTCTGGCAAGGATGGAGGCGAGTTGCGCCGCCTGCTCGGCGTTAAGGCTTACGCCGTCCGCGAGGGCGTCGGAAGGGGATAGGCCGGTGGCGTAACCAGCCACGACCATATCGTCACCGATTGCGGCAGGGAGGGAAGGTAAGCGCGCGTCAATGGCCGTAGCGGTGTCTTGCACAGTATCCAGCGCTGCCTGTAGGGCAGTAGCCGCAGCGCGCAGGTCTGCATACTGCATCGACGCTAATTCTTTCGTTTGCGCCTCGTCAAGCACGTCTACCATGTGATCGAGCGTCAACTGTATAAGTGACAACGCTTCAGTGTTGTCAGCAGGGATAGAGAGGCCGTTAATGAGATCAGTAAGGGCATTTATCCCATTTGTCAACTCAATCGAGGACGAACGTGACGATAGGTAGAGCGTGATACTATCCGCAATTTGGGTAATCGTCGCGTTGCTCGGAGCAGTGTAGTCTGCCGCCGCTAAACGACTAGTAATGTCCGTCACCCATGACGGCTGCACATCGATTGTCTCACTGACCTGTTCGCGAGAGATTACCGCCACAGCAGCGGCGTTGTCGGTCACTATGGCTTTGAGCTGGTATTTGCCCGGCGTCGCAAACAGCGTGCCCGCCAATGTCGCTACGTACCCTGTCGCGTCAGCGGCAGATGCAGGCATGGCGATGCCTGTTGCTACAGCGGTTGCTGCACCCTCGCGGTAGAGCGCGCCGGTGACAGTGAGTCCGGTCGCCATTGTACCGCCGAACTGCTCAAAGTGCATTGTGATGGTGGTAGCTTCGTTGTATTTCATTGTCGGCATCTTTAGGCTCCTTGATACGGTACGCGCCATTTGGCGCAGAGGTGACGCTCGATACGCTGCCTATCCGTGTCGGAGAGCACACGGCTATAAATGATAATCTCCTGTATCATGCCCGTCAGGTAAAGCCCGCCAAAGCACCGACCGATCTGTACTGGCGCAGTTGTGTCTGACCGCGTCGTAACGGTCTGTGCCTGATTAATCGTTCGTGCGCC
>DASXVL010000747.1:0-4802 GCA_036504255.1 Armatimonadota bacterium
GGGGCAATACCTACGTCTTTGGCGACCCGATTCTCTATGGTCGCTGGATGCGTGAATACAACGCGCTGCCGCGTCTGCCGTTCACGCGGGTGGAGGAAGCGATTGACCCGGTTGCGGTGTGGCAACGTACCGGCGACGACGGACTGTACTTCTATGCGGTCAATCGCGAGCAGTACCCGGTGAGCATCAACATCACCGTGAAAAACGCGCCTGACGTGACCGGGCTGGGGACGGGCGACAAAGTGGCATTGCCGGGTAGCATCCTGCATCTGGCGCTGCAGCCCTTTGAACTCCGTTCGTTCCGCGCGCCGCGGGGGGCCAAGATTGCCCGGGTGGACACTCTCGTGCCCGCCGACCGCGTAGCCTTTGTGAAAGACCGTCTGGTCTTCGCCCAGCAAGTCGCGGACTCCGTGACCACGGGCGCCTACCAGCGCAACTTGAGCGCGGAAGATCGGCAGACGTTCCTGGAGATGCTTGATCAGGCCTGGAGCGCTTTCCGGCTCGGGCACTATTGGCGCACCCGCGTCCTGCTCTCCATGGCGCCGATGATGCGCGTCTATGGGCAGGTGAGTGGTTACCCGGAAAACCAGGTCATTACGCGTTTCCCCGATCTGCTCTCGCCGTATCCCGGCGCGTTCTACATCCTGCCGAAGCCCATGCTGAATGCCGATGCGTTGAGCAGTGGGATGGCGGAAGGCGCCAAACCGGCGATCGTCGATTCGACAACCATTAATCCGGAATGGGGTGATACCAAAGTCTTGCTGGCAAAGAATGGTCGGCTGGATGTCGACCTGAACGTGCCCGCTGAAGGCCCGTATCGTTTAGCGATTGGCTATGTGGTGCGCTCTGCCGGCGCGTTGTTGGTGTCGATAAATGGTCGTAGTTTATCCATGCCCATCACTGCCAAGACTGCGGATGCGCCGAGTTCGGCAGAGTTCCCCGTTGTGACGTTACCGACCGGCACGGCGCACCTGACGATTCAGGGCGATCTGGCATTCGGTGTCTATGGCGTGCAATTGTTACCAATGCTCCGCGCGGTACCGTCCGAGTATTGGGCCACCGCCGGTCCCTTCACCACGAAACTCACCAAGACGGTGCGCGGGGGTGGGGGCTTCCCCGCCGAACTGCTGAAGGAAGCCTTGCTGGCGAAATTCGATCCGGATACTCAGTCGAGTCTCACCAGTCCGCTGCGCGATTCGACCGGCGAGGAGCGTAAATGGGCGCTGCAAGCGGTCAACTACCCCGGCACGCTCAATGCGCGTGGCGTGGATTTCGCCGTGCGCTGCAAATCTTCTGTCGCAGATATCTGCTATGCGCAGACCTTTATCACCACACCACGCGCGTGCGATCTGCTGGTGATGATGGGCACGGACTGGTGGGCGAATCTCTACCTCAATGGGCAACTGGTGAAGTCTGACCTGGCCCAGACGGAAGTCGATGGCACCGGTGGGTGGTTCACGACAAAATACTTCAGACCGGTCGTCCTCCATCTGAACGCGGGGGTAAACCGGTTGCTCTGTAAAAACCAGGGTGGTTCATTGGGCAATTCGTTTATGCTCTACGCCATGGAGCGCGCGGAGATCACCTTCACGCCGATGGAGAAATAGTCGCACGCACCTGGTGGTAACAACGATGGCGCCGGCGCGCGGAGGAATTCCCTTCCGCGTGTTCGGCGCCATGGTCGTCTGTGGGTAGATAGCGCGTATGGACGCTCACGCTTCAGGCGGCGATTTCTTTGGCATTGGTGTTGATGCTGTCCATGGCCTCATCATACGTCATGGTGCTGTCATGCATCTCTTCCAGGTGCTCGATGATCTTATCAGCCAGTTCCTCTTTCGTGTCCGCGATGATATTCATCTGCTCATCCGCGCAGTAATAGGACCAAGCCATAATATTCTCCTCCTCTATAGCGATATTGACGCTGGAGGAATCTTATCATTCGCGTGTAGGGAGTCGCGCCTGTAATTCGTACATCGTCAGGGGAATTGCGGGAATGCCGCGCACGCACATTGCACTTCCAGGGGATGCGTCAATGATCAGTGAAGAGGAATACGCGCCTCACTCGCGAATTGATAAAGCAGTGTTAATGATTATCGCTACCCAAGTAGCGGTGGTTTGGGAGATGTATGATGCGAGCGAATGGACCAATCCGCGTGGGACTGGTTGGCCTCGGCCGTGCCGGTTGGGGCATGCACTGTGAAGAATTGATAGGAAAAGAAGACAAATTTTCTATCGTCGCGGCGTGCGATATTATTCCCGAGCGCTGCGCGCGCATGGCGGAGCGCTATGCGTGTGCCACCTATGCGACCATCGAAGAACTCGTGGCCGATCCGCAGGTGGAAGTGGTCGATATCGCGACACGGTCGCACGATCATTTCGCCCATGCCAAGCTGGCGCTTGAAGCGGGGAAGCATGTGTTTCTCGAAAAACCCATGTGCGTGAACTATGACGAGGCCTGCGCGTTACAGGCCTTGGATGCCGTGTCGCAAGGCACGCTGTATATCCGCCATAACCGTCGTTTTGAGCCCGCCTTCCAGCACGTGCGGGAGATTATGGACTCCGGCTTGCTGGGGAACATTTTCGAAATCAAGTTGCGTCGTGGCGGGTATCAGCGCCGTGACGACTGGCAGACCATTAAAGCCTTCGGCGGCGGGCAGTTACTCAATTGGGGGCCGCATGTCATTGATCAAGGCTTACGCCTGCTGGGGGCTCCGGTGCAGTCCATGTGGAGCCAACTCCAACTGGTCGCCGCGGTCGGCGATGCGGAAGACCAATTAAAAATTCTGCTCACCGGGGAGAACGGGCGCCTGGTTGACCTGGAGATTTGCGGCGGCGCGGCGCTCACCGAGCCGGAATGCCTTGTCTGGGGCTCGAAAGGTTCGTTACGTTCCACTGGCGAGGACATTACCTTGAAGTACCTGGACCCGTCCGTGCCGCTGCAACCCCGCGTGCCGAATCCCGGCACCCCCGGCGAAGGCTTCGGGACGCCGGATGTGTTGTCGTGGGTGGAGGAAACCATCCCGGTGCATCCGCAACTTGTCGTCGACCTCACGTCCATTTGGGATGCGCTGTACGCGGCGATTCGTCTGGGCGAGCCGTTCCCCATTCCGCTGCAGGAAGCGGTCGACGTGATGCGCGTCGTCTCTATGGCCAAGGCTGATACCGTCTTCGCCTAAGACACTGTTTTGATTGTATCCGTCATCGTCTCGCGGGTCTTTTTCGGGCCTGGCGATGTTGGAGGTCCGGGCATGTATGGCTTCATACACTCGCGGAACTCCAACATCGCCAGGCCCGAAAAATCCTCCACGATTCGACAACGCCTACAATCAAAACAGTGTCTACGCTGTCCACGCGCATGTAATCTTCCTCTTTCGTTAGGCCGCTCTCCCTTGCCTGGGTGAGCGGCCTAACGAGGGCTCTGCGTGGGGTTATCCCTGCGCGTTGAGCAACTCTTCCCACGCCGCAACGCTCAATACTGTGCTGAAGCGCATCGCTTGCGTCACCAGGATTGCGCGATGTAATTCCTCCGCGCTCACGCTCCCCGCCGTATTGCTCACGTCGTGCGTGCCGGTGGCGTCAGCGAGAAATTCCACCGAGAAACCAAGATGCAGTGCTTGTCGCGCCGTCGTGTCACAGCACATCTGCGTCATGTATCCGCTGATCACCACTGTGTCAACGCCGCGCGCACGCAACCACGCTTCCAAGGGGGTGCCGGTAAAACTACCGGGTAATCCCTTTTCCACCACCAGGTCATGCGGACGTGTGCGGATTGCGTCGGCTATCTCCCAGCCCGCGGTATCGAGGCGGAATTCACGCATGGCGGACGCTTCGGGCGTCGTATGCTGCACGAGGACGATCGGCATACCCGCTGCATGCGCCACGTCCATCGCCCGCTGGATGTTGGCAAAGCTCTCCACGGGATGAGTGATGGTGTGGCGTCCGGAGAAATAATCGTTCTGAACATCGATAACCAGTAACGCGCGTGACATGAAAAACCCCTTTCTCGTTTGTTTGTTTAACCGCCTATATGGTACGAAAATACCAAAAAAATGTCACGAGAATAACAAACTGTTGTTTCAGGTTTGTCTCTACGGGCTGTTGTGCTATAATAAGCATGCCAATGAAATCATGGCTCTCAGGTATTCGTGAAATATTTCTCGATTTTCGACTCAATATCTCCTCGAATTTGAAGAGCCTAATCGCCCCATCTTTCGGAAGAACCTCTCTCCTGCGAGAGACGTCGCCGCGGGTCTTGATTCCAAACTGTTTCGGCCTGGCCGTGGGTCTCTTGGCGGGAACCCAGTGTGGTTTACCCAATCCGTGATGGACGAAATTGGGATGTCCCAGACATCTTCCAAGGTTTGATCTTGCCTGGTATTGGCGTGTGTGGCTCCGACTTGCGGGGTTCTATGCATAGTTTGAATAGCTAGTCGCGCCTTTCGCTCTCACGAATACCGAGAGGGTGAGGCGCATTTTGTGTGAGGCGCTGCAGGATGCGGCCCATTCAGCATCACGATGTGTGTGATGCAGTTTGAAAGGAGCAACGGCCTTGGAGGTCTATCAACTACTCGCAGCCCTGGTGCTCTTGCCGGCTCTGAGTTCCGTGCTAAGTCTGACGATTAAGCAAAAGAGTTTCCGGAATGCGCTCATTCTGCTGACCACGCTGGTCATGGTTGCTGCTTCGCTTGTTCTGGCGTCATCCGTGATTCACCAGGGGGGCCACCTCACCTTCACCCCCGACGAAGCCACGCTGCATACCATCGGCTGGGTGATCAAAATTTTTGACCTCGTCGTGTTGGGGT
>DASXVL010000748.1:0-5163 GCA_036504255.1 Armatimonadota bacterium
AGAGAGGTCATCCACGGCGACAGCGCCGCGATTGGATGATGCATGAATAAAACGACCGTTGCCAACGTAAAGAGCGGTATGACCGATCCGCGAATGATCACGATCATAAAAATATAAACGATCGCCGGGCAGTAGATCGGCGGTGTCGACCGGCATGCCCACCTGGAATTGTTGGGCGGCGGTGCGCGGTAACGAGAGCCCATTACGGCGAAATACGGTCTGTACTAACAGCGAACAATCAACGCTATTGGGCAAGGTACCCCCAAGACGATAGGGCGTGCCCAGATATTCAAAGGCAGTATCGACCAGGTCTTGACGACCGGCGGTCACGGGTTTCACGTCAACCGCAGGCCGGTCCACCACCATATTGGTGTCGGAAAGCGCCAGGGCGATGCGTGGTACCCAGCCGGTTGAGCCATCAGACATGAGCACGCCATAGTGCGTGTCCGTCTGGCCGATCACTAACAGATCTTTCCCGGCCGTTACCTTATCGAAGAGGACGCGACCGCCATTGGGCTCGGAGCGAATTTCTGTGCGTTTCGCCGTCACCGTACCGACCACACCGGTAATGTGGTTGGCATCGCTACGGGGCGCGTTGCTCACCGTCGTGGTAGCCGTGGTTTCAGCGCCGGTGTAGGTATTACTTTGCGGGGCGAGTTGACCAGAGAGGGGCACCAGCAGTATCTGGCCCGCCTGCAGCGCATCGGTGACGCGCAGTTTATTATATTGCGCCAGCACGGCCACGGGAATACCGTACTCGGACGCGATGCCGGTGAGGGTCTGGCGTGCCTGCACCACGTAGGCTTCATACCCGGTCGCGTCCGTGGCCGAATTAGCCACGCCCAGGAGGCCGAGTATTTCTACGAGTGCCAGAATTCCGATTAGTAGCAGGCGTGGATGCACAGTGCTTATTCTCCAACGCAGGGTCATCATCGCAGTAGATCGCTCTGATATTGCCTTATTATACCCCAAGTTGGGTGGAAGAGCTAGCAGCCTGAGGCAGGCAAACGAAGGACCCGAGCGCGAACGCCCGGGTCCATCTTGCTGGATTGGTAAAACGCCATTAGCGCTTGGAGAACTGGAAGCCGCGGCGGGCGCGCTTGCGACCGTATTTCTTCCGTTCTTTCACACGCGCATCGCGTGTCAACATCCCGTAGGTGCGCATCAATTTACGCAGGGACTCATCGTACTGCACCAGGGCGCGTGCGATCCCGTGACGAATGGCGCCGGCCTGTCCGGAGTTCCCGCCACCGAGGCATTTGACGTTCACGTCAAAGCGGTCCGTTAAATTGGACACGGTCAAGGGGGAGATCGCCTGTACTTCTAGCGTCGCGCGCATCAGATAGTCGGGCATCGAGCGGCCATTCACGACCACTTGACCGGTGCCTTCGCGCAGCCACACTTTCGCAATGGCATTCTTCCGTCGTCCCGTTCCATAATATGTCTCAGCCAAGGTCATGCCTCCTCAACGACAGGGCTACTGCCGCAACGTCTCCGTAATATTTACCGGCATCTGCGCGTCATGCGGATGTTCGCTGCCCGCGTACACTTTCAGCTTGCGCGCCATCTGGCGTCCGAGCGGATTGTGGGGCAGCATGCCCTTGACAACGCGGCGGACCGTGTCGGCGGGGTCTTTCGCCATCAGTACGCCGAACGGGATTTCTTTGAAGCCGCCGGGGGTACCGCTGTGGCGATATTTGATTTTGGTGAGCAACTTATCGGAAGTCACGCGCACCTTATCCGCATTGACAATGATCACGAAGTCACCCGTGTCAACATTCGGGGTAAACGTCGGCTTATGCTTGCCGCGCAAAAAAGCCGCGATCTTCGCGGACATGCGCCCGAGCACGAGGTCCGTCGCATCCACCAGCAACCACTGGCGCTCGACTTCGAGCGGTTTAGCCAAATAGCATTTCATCGTTCAACTTCTCCAGTATGCTCCCCCACCGGGGGTTCACGGTCGGGGAAAAATACCCGATACGCATCAAAAATAGGCCGCAAGGTGGTGCTCCCTTACCTGCCAAATGTCGGTCCCGCGACTGAAGTAACTCCTCCAGCCAGGTCACCGGACGTTCACCACCGCCCACGAGTAGCACATTGGCCACCAGGAGGCGCACCATTTGATGCAAAAAGGCATCAGCCTGCACATCGATAATGACACCCTGTGCCCATGGACGCACGAACGCGCGATGCAGAGTGCGTATCGTTGATCCGGTCGGCGCAGCGAGTCGATGGCAGAACGCCGCAAAATCATGACAACCCTGCACGGCGGTTAAGGCCGTCTCCATCGCTGCGATATCGAAGCGTCGTTTCTGTTGCCAACGAAAGCGTCCGTAAATCGGGTCAGGCTGCCCAGTCGATTGTACCACATACCAGTAACGACGAAATCGTGCGCTAAAACGCGCGTGAAAATTCGGCGGTACATCCTGTGCCCGGCGGATCCGAATAGTCGCCGGTAACAATCGGTTCGTCACCCAGGTAATCCGGTCAAGCGGCATCAAGTTGGGCGTGGGAAAACTGACCACTTGCCCTATCGCATGCACGCCAGCATCGGTACGGCCAGCACAGAACACCGCGACCTTGTGCTGAAACACCTCGGAAAGCGCTGCTTCGACTGCTCCCTGGATCGATGGAACGTCACGTTGCCGTTGAAACCCACACCAATCCGTCCCATCATAGCTGACGGTCAACGCCAGGGTACGCATCGCGGACTAATCAACCATTTCGATTTTGATTAAGGTAGCGGCGTCGCCACGGCGTGCACTGCGAATGGTCAATTCACCCTTCGCATTTACATGGGACTCACCACCCAGGCGGGTCAAGCGCAGATAGCCACCTGGGCGATCTTTGTACTTGGGCCCGATCTCGGCAAACAGTTTTTTGAGCAGGATTTCACCGCTCGGTCGGCGCTCGGCGCCCTTTAGCACACCCGCGTAAGTAGGGGCGTCTCCGGTCACGTTCTCATACTTCTCACGCGTCGTAATGGTCTTGCCCATGGGAATCCAGCGGCGGGCCAGACGGCGATTGGAGATGGTATCTTCCTTCGCCAAGGTGATAAGTTTTTCGATGACCGGTCGCACTTCTTTCGCGCGCACTTCCGTCGTCGTCAAATATTCATGACTCAACAGGCCGGCGACCAAACTCTTTAAAATGGCGATGCGCTGATCAGTCGGACGACCTAAGCGCTTTTGCCCGTGACGATGTCTCATGGTGTCTACCCTTTTCACTACGGATGCGCGCCCAGGCACGCATCACCGCCCTTACGGGGCTACTCCTCGTCCAGGTCCTCCGGCACGTATTCGCCGGAATCGCGCAGACTTAAGCTCATCTCGTTCAGCTTCTCTTTGACTTCATTCAACGATTTCCGGCCGAAGTTTTTAATCGCCATCAGTTCGGATTCGGAATGGGCAATGAGTTCGCCGACCGTGGCAATCCCGACTTTGCGTAAGCAATTTAACGTGCGTACGGAAAAGTCCAGATCCTTAATGCGCTTCTCGGCGCCTGGGACCGTCTCCCCGAACTGATCGGCGAAGAGCCCATGCTCCTCCTGGTCGCCGAAGTCAAAGAAGAGAATCAGATAGCGGTCGAGAATTTTCGCCGCATCACTGATCGCTTCCTGCGGGCTGATCGTGCCATTGGTGCGTACTTCGAGCGTTAAACGATCGAGGTCCGTCGCACTACCCACACGGGTGGGGTCGACGCGATAGGCGACTTTCCGCAACGGGGTGAAAATCGAATCGACGGGAATAGTTCCCAGCGGCAGGCGAGAACGGTCCTGACCTTCAGCAGGCAGGAATCCGGTGCCGAACTGCACTTCGATTTTCATGTCCAGCCGCGCATCGTCGCCACTTAATGTCGCGATATGATGATCGGGATTGGCAATTTCAATGTCTGGCGGCAATTCGATATCAGCAGCGGTGATCTCGCCGGGGCCGACGCGATACAGCGTCACCTCGCGGGCTTCATCCGTTGAGCGATCCTCAGTGCCAGGCGTGATTTTGAACGCGATCTCCTTCAGGTTAAGCAGGAGATCGGTGGTATCTTCGACGACACCGGGAATCGTGCTGAACTCGTGCAACACACCCTCGATACGCACCGACCGTAAGGCGGCGCCAGGAATCGAGGAAAGGAGCACGCGCCGTAGCGCGCTTCCTAACGTAGTACCATAGCCCCGTTCCAGCGGCTCGACAACGAACTTCCCGTATGATGGGTCCATTCGGTCATCGATACGCTCAATTTTTGGGGTCTGGTTATTCATCAGTAACATAATATTCCGCTCCTGCAGCAATGTCGGGGATGGGGGTGAACCTCCCGATGCGGGTTAGCGCGAATAGTACTCAACGATAAGCTGCTCATGCAATTCCGGGAGTTCCATCTCTTGGCGAGCAGGGACAGAGAGTACTTGGATCTGCTTGGCCGTGGTATCGGCGCTCATCCAACTTGGCGCGCGTCGCACTGTGCCGCTAGCCTGAAAGACGTCTGCATTGCGCGATTTCTCACGCACCGCAATGACCATGCCAGGCTTCACCTGGAAGGAAGGCACGTTGACGATCCCACCATCCACGATAAAGTGGCGATGCGTGATCAACTGGCGCGCTGCGGCGCGTGACGACACGAAACCGGACCGGAAGATCACGTTATCAAGCCGCATTTCCAACTGCTGCAACATGCCTTCACCCGTCACACCACGACGGCGAGCAGCTTCTTTGAAATAATTTTCAAATTGCTTCTCGTAGACGCTGTAGAAACGACGAGCCTTCTGCTTCTCGCGCAGCTGATGACCGTAATCAGAAACCTTCTTGCGGCCCTGCCCATGCTGACCCGGCGGATAGGCGCGCCCTTCAATGGCGCACTTCGGGCTCAAGCACCGCGTGCCTTTCAGGAACAGTTTCATCCCTTCCCGGCGGCAAAGTTTACAAACCGGACCGGTATATCGTCCCATTGATAATTCTCCTTACTGAACCAGTCGATACGATACGTTACACGCGACGGCGCTTGGGCGCACGGCACCCATTGTGGGGAACCGCAGTGATGTCCCGAATAGAAGCCACAGAGAGACCCGCGGCGCCGATGGCGCGCATCGCTGTCTCACGGCCGCTGCCGGGGCCTTTCACAAACACGTGAATTCGCTTCATCCCCTGATCCGCCGCGCGGCGTGCAACA
>DASXVL010000749.1:0-3195 GCA_036504255.1 Armatimonadota bacterium
CTTGTATCTGCAAGGTCTCGCCCTCGAAAATGGACGTCCACATGGAAGACGTGCACCGCGCCGGTGGCATCAGCGCGATTCTCAAAGAGATCAATAAGAAGCCCGGCGCGCTCCACCTCGACACGCTGACGGTGACCGGCAAGACGCTGGGCGAAAATATCGCCCACGCTGACATTACCGACGACTATTATATCCATCACATCGACAACCCGTTCACCGAGGACGGCGGGCTGGCGGTGCTCTTCGGCAACATCGCGCCGGACGGCTCGGTCATCAAGAGCGCGGGCGTCGATCCCGAGTGCTTCGTCTTTGACGGCGAGGCCATCGTCTTCGATTCGCAGGATGAATGCATCGCCGCCTTGGAGCGCCGTGAAGTGAAGCCTGGTCATGTGGTGGTCATTCGGTACGAAGGCCCGAAGGGCGGCCCCGGCATGCCGGAAATGCTCTCCCCCACCGCCATGATCAAGGGACAAGGCCTGGGCAAATCGGTCGCACTCATCACTGATGGCCGTTTCTCCGGCGGCACCGCCGGGACCTGCCTGGGCCACATCAGCCCGGAAGCCGCGGAGGGTGGCCCCCTTGCGCTGGTACAAAACGGCGACCGCATCCTCATCGACATTCCCAACCGCACGCTTACCGCCCATGTCGATGACGCCGAATTCGCCCGCCGCCGCGCCGCCTGGGTCCAACCCGCCCCGAAGATCAGCCGCGGCTGGCTCGGCCGCTATAGCCGCCTCGTCACCAGCGCCAGCAAAGGCGCGGTGCTCACCCTGCCCGAGAACGTGGCGGTAAAGAGCTGATTCCACGGCGCCCATACCCTGCCCCTGCTCCCGGCATCGGGAGCAGGGGCATTTTTTATGCGAACACCTCTTCCAGCATCCAGCCGCACTCCTGGCTGTTGAAGCAGAGTTTATAGGCGTTGCCGGCGGCGGTGACGGCGAAGTAGAAAAGGCGGATGGCGCCGTTTTTGCCGTCCCAGTGTTGGTGCACCTGGTCAATGGTGTAGGTGCGACCGCTCCAGCGAAAAGCGCGCGGCACCACCGTGCCCTTGGTGAAAATCGCGTAGACATCAACCGCCTCGTGTATACGTGTTTGCTCTCCCATTATCGTACCTCCGCCCCGACTCCCGCTTTCCTGCAGCAGTAGTCGCATGCAAAATATTGTTTGCCATTCTAGCATAGCAATCATTTGTTTGCAATAACTAAACAGCCACTCGCTAGCAAAATTTAGCGAGCACACCGTATGGAAAAGTAAGCGGGCGAGATCCCTTTTTTAGATCATGCAAACAGTTTCTATGGACTTCAGGCTGGACCCGTGTCAGCAGCACCGTTTGGAAGCCGACCGCAGTCGCGCTCAGCCTACCGATGGCGCATCGCCGGAGATGCCTTCATCGGTACTGGCGCGCCCCCGGCCTGCGGCTCTGCATAGGCTCATCAGAAAACACCCAGCCTGGAAAGGAAGCGGGGCTCTCTGACCTCGTCGATGCCTGCAGACATGATGGGGCTGACTGGCCTTTACCAGTACAACTGCTATATCCGGCGGGAAAAGCCGCCCAGAAAGTACACGCGCCCTGGCCCGCGGGCGAGCAGGAACCCGCAGCCGCGAGCCGGAAATACATACAGCGTGATACAGCGATTAGCCCAGACAGCGGAAGAGACGCGTGCGCTCGGCGCAGCCCTGGGAGGCACCGCCCAGCCCGGCGATGTCCTCTGGTTGCACGGTGAGTTAGCGGCCGGCAAAACGGAGATGACCAAAGGCATCGCCGCCGGATTAGGGTGTGCGGACCCGGTGTCCTCGCCCAGTTTTGCGTTGATCCATGAATACCACGGCGGACGGTTGCCGTTGTTCCATATCGATCTTTATCGATTGGAAGGCACGGCGGCGCTCGACCTGGGGCTTGAAGATTACCTGGAAGATGACGGTGTGACGGTCATCGAATGGGGCGAGCGCTTGCCGCGCGATTTTTTTCCTGATGGCTTGGAGATTTATTTGGCCTGCGTGGACGATGGCGAGGCACGCCGTTTGACGTTGCAGGCACGGGGCTCCGCGGGAGCGGCCTGGTTAGCGCGCGTGCTCGCGGCGTTGCCGACATGACGACCACGCGACGCGCCCACAAGAAAAGGTTTGACGACGTATGCTCATCCTGACTATAGAGACTTGTACGGAGACCAGCACCCTGGGACTGGTGCGCGATGGTGTGGTGCTGGGGGAAGCGGCATTTCCCAGCCGCTACACGCTGGCCAAGCGCCTGATTCCACGGCTGGAATGGCTGTTGGCCGATAGTGGGCTGACGAAAGAGTCGGTGGAGGCTGTCGCGGTGTCCACGGGACCGGGGTCCTTCACCGGCGTGCGCATCGGCTTGGCGGCGGCCAAGACGTTTGCCTGCTGGGCGCACATTCCGCTGGTCGGGATTCCCACGTTGGAAGCGTTGGCCTTTCCCTTCCGTGACTGTGCCGAGACGTTGCTGGTCCCGCTGATTAACGCCCGGCGCCAACAGGCGTACGTGGCGTTGTACCGCGGCGACGCCGGTGTACTCCGGCGCATTACCGCCGATACGCCACTGTCCGCCGAACCATTCCACGCCGTGCTTCAGCAGCACCACGGCGGGTTTGCCCGCACGCTCATCATCGGACAGGCGGAAGGGTTGCCGCCCGCCTTTCACCAGCAGCTTGGCGATACGGTCAGTACCGTGCGCAGTCTCGTCACCCCGCACGCGCTGGCGCAACTTGCCGCCGAGCGCCTCGCGCAGGGCGCGGCGGATGATGCGATGACGCTGGCGCCCATCTACCTGCGCAGCGCCGCGGATTGAGTAGAGCATGAGCGAGTCTTCCCCATTCCACATCACGCCGATGTCCCGCGCTGACGTGCCGCGCGTCCATGCGTTGGAGACGCGGTGCTTTTCCGCGCCCTGGGACATCGCCTCGTACTATGGCGAAGTGGAGAATCCTGCGGCGGTGTATCTCGTGCTTCGCGATGCCGAGGAGATTTGGGGGTTCGGCGGCATGTGGGTGGTGGAGCACGAAGCGCATATCGTGACGATCGCCGTGCATCCGGACTATCGTCGTCGTGGTTTGGGACGGCAATTACTCACCGCGCTGCTGCGCGAGGCCCGCCAGCGGCAGGTGGACATTATCACCCTGGAAGTGCGGGTGAGCAATGTCGCCGCCCAGGGGCTCTACACCGCCTTTGGTTTTC
>DASXVL010000750.1:0-5688 GCA_036504255.1 Armatimonadota bacterium
CCCCCGTAGAGTTGGGAACGGCGGGTCTCGCTGTGCTCGAACCCTTCCAAACTGTGCTGTGACCCCACCGCCTCTGTAGAGCCTCCCCATTTTCTGTCAGCGCACAACGAGGCAGCCGATCTTGGCCTTCCAAGAAAAACAGACTATTTGCGCGTGCCCACCCCATTGAGACTGTGCATGCGGCTCGCCAACATTATTGGCGATCCCCGTTGACACGTTACAAGAGACGTGGCATTATTAGCACGTACTAATTTTGATTTTACTATCAACTAACAACAAGGAGGCATGTATGGCGGCCATCACAGCGAATGGCCTCACCGCGCAAGGTGAGGAATATCTGGAAGCCATCTGCCGCATTAGCGAGCGTGGGGAAGCCGTGACGCCGACCGAATTGGCGCGCGAGTTGGGCGTCGCGCCCCCCTCGGTGCTGGGCATGCTCAAGCGGTTGGAGGAACAAGGACTGCTCAGTTACGCGCGGCAGACTGGGGCGCACCTCAGTGAGTCCGGCAGTTTCGCCGCTGAGCGCCTGCGCCGCCGGCATCGACTGGCGGAACGGATGTTGACCGATCTACTGGGCATGCCGTGGGAACGCGCGCATGACGTCGCCTGTCGCTTTGAGCATGTCATCGATGACGAGGTGGAAGGGTATTTGCGTGCGGCATTGCATGGCCCGACCACCTGCCCGCATGGCAATCCGCTCGATGGGCATGCCGCCACCGCGACCACAGGGTGGCGCTCGCTGGTGGCGCTCGCGCCGGGAGAGACGGGCATTTTACGCTGTGTGGTCGATGAATCCGCGGCGATGTTGGAATATCTCATCGCACTGCAATTGCTGCCCGGCGTGCGGGTGACGGTATGTGCGCATGCGCCGTTTGACGGACCGCTCACGGTCGAGGTGGACGGCAAACGTCACGCCGTGTCTCGGCAGATGGCTGCGCACCTGCTGGTCGAAGTGGAGGAAACGCGATGAGTGTCCGCGAACGCCTCACCCCACAAACCGGTTGCCATGCCACCGCAGTGGCTGCCAGCGGCCGTCCGCTATTGGCCATTGTCGGCTGCCCGAATGTCGGCAAGAGTGTGCTCTTCAACCGGCTTACCGGCGCGTACGTCACCGTTTCCAACTACCCCGGCACCACGGTAGAAGTTTCACGTGGAAAAACCAAGCTCTCCGGCGTGGACGTCGAAGTTGTGGATACGCCGGGCATGTATTCGTTGTTGCCGATCAGCGAGGAAGAGGCCGTCGCCCGACGTTTGCTGCTGGACGAGCACCCGCGCCAGGTGTTACACATTATCGACGCGAAAAACCTGCTGCGCATGCTGCCCATGACCCTGCAACTGCTGGAGGCCGGGCTGCCCGTCGTGCTGGCCATGAACATGCTCGACGAGGCGGATGCATTGGGCTTCACCTTCGACCTGACCGCGCTGCAGGAACGCCTCGGCATCCCCGTGCTGGGCACGGCGGGGGCGAGCAATCGCGGCATTCCACAGTTACTGGCGGCGCTGGGCGCCGGGATGGCGCATGACAGCGCGTGCCCCGTGCCGATACCGATTGACTACGACGCGCCGATGGAAGAAGCCATCGCGCGCATCGTCGAACAGATCGGCGCGTTGACTGCCCTCACCCCGCGCGCCACCGCACTGTTGCTGCTGCAGGGTGACGTGGAAATTTATGCCGTAGTCCGCGAGCGCCTGTCCCCGGATGTCGAAACCGCCGTGCGTGACATAGTCGCCGAGTTGCAAACGCACTACGCACAACCGCTGAACCTGTTGATTACCCTGCGCCGGCAGGCGGCTGTCAACGATATCGCGGCGCAGGTGATGCACAGCCCGTCCGCCTTTGCGCCCTCGCGGTTAGAGTGGCTTTCTCGCCTACTCATGCATCCAATTTTCGGCTTGCCGGTAGTGGCGTTCGTGCTGTACCTGGGCATCTACCAGTTTGTCGGGCGCTTCGGCGGCGGCACGGTGGTGGATTTTCTGGAAAATCGCGTCTTCGGCAATGCCACGGAGGGGTGGATCAACCCGCCGCTCACGCACTTGCTGCACCGTTGGCTGCCCGACCTGTGGGCGAACCTGTTCGTCGGCGATTATGGCATTATCACGCTCGGCGTCACTTACGCGGTAGCCATCGTGCTGCCCATCGTCGGGCTCTTCTTTTTCGTCTTTGCCATCCTGGAGGACAGCGGCTATCTCCCGCGGCTGGCCATGCTCATCAACCGGCTCTTCAAAGGCATCGGCCTGAACGGCCGCGCGGTCATCCCGCTGGTGCTGGGATTCGGCTGTGACACCATGGCCACGATGGTGACGCGCGTGCTGGAAACCAAGCGCGAACGCATCATCACCACGCTGCTGCTCGCATTGGCCATTCCCTGCGCGGCGCAAAGCGGGCTCTTTTTGGCCATGCTCGGTGCGGTGCAACCCTACGGGCTACTTATCTACCTGGGCATTCTGCTGCTCATCTTCCTGACGGTGGGGATGCTGGCGGCGCGCGTGATGCCCGGGGAGCGGGCACAATTCTATATTGAATTGCCCCCTTTGCGTTTGCCGCGCTTGAACAATGTGTTGATGAAGACGTACAGCCGGCTGGAATGGTATTTTCTGGAAATTCTGCCGATGTTCATCCTCGCCAGCGCGGTGCTTTGGGTCGGCTCGCTGACGTGGACCGGCCACGCCGTCGTCTTCAGCCCGCACCACGGGCTCTTCGGCATGCTGGAGCGCGCGCTGGACCCGCTGGCGGCGCTCATCGGCCTGCCCACCAGCGCGGATGTCGCGCGCAATCCGGCGTTGGAATTCTCCGGTGGTACCATCTTGCTGGCGGGTTTCTTCCGCCGCGATTTCGGCGCGGCGGGGCTCTGGCATCTCTTCCGCTCCGGGCTCATCTCTCCGCTGCAGGTGCTGGTGGCGTCGGTGACGTTGACGCTCTTTCTGCCCTGCGTCGCACAGTTCCTCGTGATGAAAAAAGAGCGGGGCTTGTGGCCGACGCTGGCGATGACCGCTTTCATTATCGTCGTCGCCTTCGGGGTCGGCTTCCTGCTGCGTGTCGGGCTGACGGAGTCGGGCCTGGCCAAATATCTTGTCTTGAACCATGCCGCAATACCCGCCGGGAAGTAGCGGCGCGAAAGGGGGACGTATGACAACCGAGCACACCTGCGCATTCTGCGGTCACCACTTCAGCGCGGCGGAGAGCGCAGTGAGTTGCGCGAAATGCAGCCTGTTTGGCGTGGGTGGCTGCCGTAAAGTACGTTGCCCGCACTGCCAATATGAAATGGCCCCGCCGGCGCGCCTGCCGCGGCTCGTCGCCGATGTCGTGAAAAAGATACGAGGAGTTCATTGATGCTCGCACTTTCCGCCCGTGCCGAAGACGTACTTGAGCGCTTATACATGCGCGATGTCGAACATGACCCGGCCCCATTTCCCCTCGCGGATGACAGCGCCCGGGATGAATTGGTGCGCCGTGGGTTGCTGCGTGCCGACGCGACGCCGCTGACGCTCACGAAAGAGGGACGACGCGCGGCGGAGCTGGCGGTACGGCGCCACCGCCTGGCGGAACGGCTGATGCAGGATGTGTTGCAGATACCGGGGACGCAAGTGGATAGCGCCGCCTGCGAGTTTGAGCATTCGTTGCATCATGGAGTGGACGAACGCGTCTGCATTCTCCTCGGACATCCGAAGACGTGCCCGCATGGGCGGCCCATTCCCCCCGGAAAATGCTGCCGCGAGCGTAAAGGCGGGGCGGATGCGGTCATTGCCCCACTGTCCACCCTGAAGGGGGGCGAACACGGCATCATCGCCTACCTCTCCAGCCGGCAGACGGAGACGGTGCAGAAGCTCATGGCGCTCGGCGTGCTACCCGGATCGCCGGTGGCGATCATCCAGACTTTCCCGAGCATCGTCTTTCAGGTGGGCCAGACGCAGATTGCCGTCGACAACTCCCTGGCCGCCGATATCTACGTGCGACGCGCGGAATAAAATTCCCGCACCCAAACTTGGGAGAGGGCTGTCAAGCGAAGGGAGTCAACGTCAGCAATTCGTCGGCCCACAGATCGGCTTCGGTTTCCCGCACGCGCCAGGCGGAGCGCCCGCTCTCTTCCGCCAGACCATGGTACAGTTCGTGGGCGATATGCCATTGCTCGGCGCGCGCGAGCGGTTCGCGCTGGGCCGCCGCTTGGCGATGGATCGCCGCCGTGTCTAGGACGATCGTACGCGGTGGCGCGAATTCGCTCAGGACGGTGACGCCGGGGAGCGGCTCGGTCGCCGGCACGCGCCGCACGGCAAAGCCCAGTGCCGCGGCCAGCTGCTCCGGGGTCGCGGGCCCATATTCCGCGATGAGTTCTTCTGGGGTCAGTACACGATGCATGACTCACTCCGGTTTGGGAAAGACCATTTGCCCATCGACGCGTAGGGTACCTTCGCCATGCGTCACATTGATGATGGTGAGCGGCGCAGGTAGCTTCAGGTCGCTATTTAAATCAGCCAAGGGGTTGATCTCTTTCAATAACTGCGCCGTCACGAAGTCCGGTATGGGCACCTCCGACACGCGCAACTTGGGGTGTTCCAGATAGAGAACCGCTTTATTTTTCGCCAACAGGTTGCCCGATACTTCGACCGGAACATTTCCAAACGCACGGTATCTCCCGCTGACAACACAGCCGTCTTTCGTCAGTTGAATGGTTGGGTGGCTGACGGGCAACTTCCGTGTTTGCAGGAAGGCTGCCAGCCCCGCTTCATCAAACACGGCGCTCCCCAGCGCGCTTTCTGCGGACGCGATGACCAGTTGTCCGGATTGCGCACACTCCAACGGTACCTGCATGTTATGAAATTTCAGGTCTATTGATTTGACGGGGAGCTGCTGCACGGTAAAGTTTTCGCATACCACATGCGTATTTTCCACTTGAATCATGTGGGACTTGGCGGTGTTTCGCGCCATCGCGGGCGCGTCCACCATCGTGACGCCGCCCTTTGCCGTCGCGCCGGACAGCGTCGTGGGGAGTGCTTCCACGTGAAAGCCGGAAATCGTAATATCCAGCGTGCGAATCTTGCTGGTAAACGAGGAGGTCCGATGCACCACGACTTTCAGACTTTGCGGGTGGATTTGTGCGCGAATGGTGTCGGCAATCTGCGCCGCGATTTGCCGATCAGTGGGAATGACGCAGCCCGAGAGGCAGCAGCTAACGACTAACAGTAGAATCAGTGTGTACCGCGAGACCATGAGTTCCCCCGTTCCCGGCCCGTGTGCGCGTCCGTCTTCCGCCGTGCACACCGCTGTAACCGGTCTATATGCAAGTATCCCCAAAATCGACACCCGTTAGACATCCGCTGGCCGCTCTGCTCGTACGCTCGCATGTCGGCACATGAGATCGCACTTAACTGAAGTGTTACGCCGTATGATGGCGCTATCCCTGCCGCATCTTCCCGGCAAAACGCCACCACGCATCTTTTCCCTACGGTGTTGCGCAGCGGCGTGGGCGGGGGGATTCATAGCGTGCAATGTCGTCTTCGATGTCCAAATGTAGTGAGCCAGGACGCTGCCGCAAAAAATGCCGCAAAATTCCAAACAAGCGGAGAAACTGATTCCCTCGTAAAAACCAGGGTGCGCCTGTTTGCGAACAAAAGTTGAAGCCCTAGCTGATCCGTAGAGCGACAACTCTGGAGCTGGCATACCTTTTGCCTATCTGAGAAAACGCGATTTTT
>DASXVL010000751.1:0-2041 GCA_036504255.1 Armatimonadota bacterium
CCGCAGGCGATGTGGATGGATTGTTGTTGATCAGCCATGTGATTGGTCCTTTGAAAAGCACATTAACAGGATGGGTAGGATGGGTAGGAAATGGCCTGCGGCCACGATAAAAACATCTTTCGCCCGCAGGGCGTTTTAACCTACCTATCCTACCCATCCTGTTAATTTTTTTATTCCTCTAACAGATAAAACTTCGTATCCGGCGCATCCACCGTGCAATTGATTTCTATCGTACGTTCGGAAATCAATTGGCCGCTGATCAGGTCGGTCACCTTGCGCGGGCCGGGCAGCAGCAGGCGGCGCGGGCCGGATTTGAGCGAGTGCAGCGCCAGCAGGCTGGAGTCCGCCATGATGACGTCATTCTCTTCACAGTAGACATGCGCCCCGGCGAAGCGCGCGATGTTGCGCCACAGGCTGGCGGGCAGCGGGGCGGCGGTGGTGAAGATGGCCGCGTAATCGCCGGCGCCCGGTGTGCCGTTCGCTTCACTGCGCGCGCCCTGCCCGAAGGATTTCAGCGCCAGCCCGTTATCGTCCCCGCCGAATTTCGACCATGCCCAACCGAGGGTCAGCCCATCGGTCGGATAGAGTATCGGGCCATAGGACACCGCGTTGCCGTAGATGGCATCGGAGGGCAGCCCGGCGGTGATGGGGTGGGTGAAGTTGCAGATCTGCACGCGGCGCGGGTAGTTCACGTTCTGGCAGGTGAAATTGAAGCCGGTGAGCCGCGTCGCATGCTCGGCGGCGATGGTCTCCCCGTCGGAGATGCCCGACCCCGGGCCCCAGACGACCATATGGCCGTTGCGGAAGACTTTCTCCCGTAGCAGGGTCAACCGCTCGTCGTCCACTTTATACATGTTGGGGAAGTAGTAGACGGCGTGCTCGGGGAAATCATCCAGCTTCAAGTCGTCGAGCAGGTAGATACGGTAGGGTACGCCGCTGCGGGAGATGCCCATCTTCTCCTCCCACATCACCGCTTCATTCATCACCTGCCCGGCGCCATTGGTTTCCAGGTTGGCGCGCTCGTCGAGGATCATGGCGATGCCCGGCACGGTTTCATGCTTCCAATTGATTGACTGCTTCAACACCTGAATCTGCTTTTCGACCACGTCGTGCATGGGCGGATCGCTGTAGTAGTCGGAGTTGTGGTCGCACATGTAGTTCATGAAGTTGCGCGTGAGGGCGGTGGCCAGATCGCGCCAGGTGACGGCGGTGAACTCCTTCAGGTCGCGCATCATGCCGCAGTTGTGCACATTGCCGGCGTAGGTGCGGATGTCCTGCTCCACGAAGAAAAGTTTGTTCGGGCGCAGGCCGATGGAGTCGGCGACGCCTTCCGGCTCGAAGATGCCGCCGGCGCCGCGCACCTGGTAGTCATACGGGTCGCAGGCGCCGTCGAAGCCGGTCACGTCGTAGAGCTCGGAGACATTCATGTTCCCCGAGGCAGCCAGCGTTTCGATGTAGACGAGTGGCCAGGAGGATTCCATATTGAAGAAGCCCCAGTTGTTCCACCCCTGCATGGGCAGTTTGAAGGTGTCATACAGCAGGATTTTGCCCGGCGCCGCCTCGCGGGAGGCCTGGCACTGCAGGCGGAGCTGCTCGTGGTAGCACTCCTTCACCAGCAGCAGGTAATCGCGCAGCATGCGGTTGTCTTTCAGGTGCTGCCAGTAGAGGTTGGCGGCCACGTCGCGGCGCAGACCGTTGAGCGGGTCGCGCGGCACGACCATCGTCTCCAGCGACAGGTTCGGATCGCCGTACGCCTTGCGCAGTTCGGTGTCGCTGCCGTATTGACCGGTCAGGTATTCCCGCCAGCGCGCCTGCATCACCGGGCTGTGATCGTAGAGCCAGGAGTCGCTGGTCGGACCATGGCAGCCTTCGCAGAGCTGGTAGTTATCATAACCGATGCAGCGGTCCGCCCACGGCTGCGATTCGCAGTACTGGATGTACTTTTTGCAATACTCGGCGCCCATCTGCGCGTACAGGCGGGAGCCCAGTGATGGCTCATTATCGCGGACGCCGTTTTCATTCAGGTGCATCTCGTCGGGGT
>DASXVL010000752.1:0-2194 GCA_036504255.1 Armatimonadota bacterium
AAACCGTCTGCTTTACCGCCGCCTGCAGGCCATGGATGGCATCGTGGTCGTCAGTCAGAAGATCAAGCAGCGCCTGGTGGAGCGAACCGGGGTTGCTCCGGACTTGATCCATGTCGTCCCCTGTTGCGCCGAGATCCCGTCGCGCCCCGTGGAGCATCCCCGCTCCGACGTGATCCGCTGCCTGTGCATCGGTCGGTTGGTGGAAAAGAAAGGCCCGCTGTATACCCTGACGGCATTTCGCCAGGCATACGCCAACTGCCGCAATTTACGCCTGGAGTTCATCGGCGACGGCCCGTTGCTGCCGGACTGCCAATCTTATTGCATGGAGCATAACCTGCAGCAGGTGGTCACGTTTTATGGCGCACAGCCCTCGTCGTTTGTCGCCCAGCGGCTCGCGCAGGCTGATATCTTTCTGCAGCACAGCTTGCGGGCGCGGAATGGCGATGAGGAGGGGTTGCCGGTGGCGATCCTGGAGGCCATGGCATACGGACTGCCGGTGATCTCCACCCGTCATGCGGGCATCCCGGAGGCGGTGCAGGATGGCAGCACGGGTTATCTCACGGATGAGGGCGATTGGCAGGCCATGGGATGGCATATCGTGCACCTGGCGACGGAGCCTGGGCTCCGTGAGACGCTCGGTCGCGCCGGCTACGCGCGGGCGGCAGAGCGCTTCTCATTGGCAGGGGAGGTACGTCGCCTTCGCGGTCTGTTGTTCGGAGAACTTTGCGCATGAAATGTACGGTGATTATCTCCGCGTATAATAACTTCTCGTCCCTGCAGCGAGCGCTCTGGGGGTATGAAGTGCAGACGCATCGGGATTTCGATATCATTATCGCCGATGACGGCTCCGACGACCCCTTCTGCGCTGAACTCGATCAATATATCGCCTCCTCGTCGCTGCGGATCGCCCACCTCTGGCACCGGCACAAGGGATTTCACAAGTGTACTATGCTGAATGCGGCTATTTGCGCAACGCAGGCGGAGTACTTAATTTTTACGGACGGCGATATCATCCCGCGCGATGACTTCGTCGCCAACCACTTGCGCCTGGCCCGCCCGGGGTGCTATCTGACCGGGGGCAGCCCTACCCACTGCAACATCCCGCAGGATATCCATCAAGACCTGACGCGGGAGGAGATCCAGCGGCAGATCGTCTTCGACGTCCCTTGGTTGCAGGCACGCGGCATCACCTCGCCCAGGATCACCTCACGGGTGGCGTTCCGCGGCTTCGCGGCGCGGATCTGCGATCTGCTCACTCCCCGCTGGAATGCCTTCGTCGGCTGCAATGCTTCGGTATATCGGGAGGACATCCTGGCCGTGCGAGGGTTTGATGAAACCTTCAGCTACGGTGGGCTGGATCGCGACCTGGGCGTCCGGCTGGCGAATAACGGCATCCGTGGCATCCAGAATAAATATTCGCTGTGCGGCGTTCACCTGGCGCACGCGCGCCCCTATCGCGACGAAAAGACCGTGGCGGCGCAGAAGTGGCTGATTAACCAGCGCCGGCGCTGGCGTACCGTCCTGCCCCTGCGCGGCATCGACGGCATGGGCCAACCCGCCTATTTCCTCGAGGTCGCGGAGCGGACACTGGCATACCGGTAAGCCGTAACGCCCCCCGAAGAGGCGGGTGCCGCTAGCAAAGAGCCCCAACGGGGCGGCAGATCGTTTCATGTGGATGCTGTCGCCCCGTTGGGGCTTTGATCGTTTTTGGCACCGGTCCCACGGGCTGGCGCCCGTGGCTAGCGGCACAGGCTCCTTCGGAGCCAGAACCTGAATGGACAAGGATCGCCAGACTGTCCCATATTTTACCGTAATAGGGCACACATCCCTGTTCCTTCGAGAACGAGTGAAAACTAATTCCCAAATCCCAATTCCCAACCCCTAATCAATACGCATATTCCTCCGCCAACTGCATGGCGATCTCCACCCACTCGGTCATGCGTTGGGGTTGCCAGTTGACGTGGTGCAGGTCTTTCATGATGATCTCGACCACGCAGCCCTGGGTTTTTTCCAGCACGTCGCGCAGGCCGTTGCGGACGTAGTCGGGGTCCCAATAGCTGGTGGAGAAGACGGCGGGATTAGGCTTGTAGGAGAAGATCGCCCGGCGGCCCAGCGCGGCGGCGCCCATTTCGACATCCACCCAGGGGCTCATGGATAGGCGGCGCAGGTGCGGGACGTACTTGAAGACCAGGTC
>DASXVL010000753.1:0-2951 GCA_036504255.1 Armatimonadota bacterium
TGCAATGACTGGCACACCGCGCTGGTGCCGGTCTACCTGAAAACTCTCTATGCTGACCGGCCGGGGTTTCAAGATATCGCCTCGCTGTACACCATCCACAATCTCGCGTATCAGGGCATCTTCGACCCGCCGCTCATGGAACTCGCCGGCCTGCCCTGGGAGCTGTTCACCTGGGACAAATTGGCATTCTGGGATCGCTTTAATTTCATGAAGGCCGGTCTGCTCTATGCGGATAAATTGAGCACGGTCAGCGAGACGTATGCCAAAGAGATTCAGACAGAGGAGTATGGCGCGGGCATGGATGGGGTGCTCACCTACCGTGCGCACGATCTCTACGGGATTATCAACGGCATCGATTATCAGATTTGGAACCCGAAAACCGATACGCTCATCCCAACGAACTTCTCGGCCGAGGACCTGGATGGCAAGCATACCTGTAAGCATGACCTGCAGGAAGAGATGGGGCTGCCAACCTGGGAAAACGCGCCCGTGTTCGGCTTGATCTCCCGTTTGAGCGCACAGAAGGGTTTCGATCTGCTGGAGGAAGCCTTGCCCGCGTTGCTCGCGGAAGAGGAGATGCAGGTTGTCGTACTCGGCGCCGGTGAGAAGCCCTATCAGGACATGCTGACCAAGTTGGCGAAACAGTACCCGGACAAACTGGCGGTCGCCCTCAAATTCGACAACACGCTGGCGCACCGCATTTACGCCGGCAGCGACGCCTTCCTGATGCCCTCGCACTATGAGCCCTGCGGCTTGGGCCAGATGATCAGTTTGGCCTATGGCACACTGCCCGTGGTCCGCGCCACCGGCGGTTTGGCGGATACCATCAAAGAAGTCAAAAGTATCCGCAGCAAGGGCAACGGTTTCGTGTTTGAGGACTATACCCCCGAGGCGCTGCACGCGGCGATAAGCCGGGCCATCAAATGCTTCCGGGCCAAACGCGATTGCTGGGACAAAGCGGTACACAATGCCTTTACCAGCGACTTCTCCTGGGAGTCGTCGGCGACAAAATACCTCAAGGTGTACAAGGAAGCGATCAAGGCAGTCCGCGGTGAAACAATGCCTGAGCGCCAACGGATGTCCGCGTAATCCGGTGAGCGGGGCAGCAGCGCAAGACTGCTGCCCCGCTTCCCCACCCCATCCGCATGATTTCCCCACAAGCAGGTTGACGAAAGAGCGCCAGTATACTACAGTAACAGGCGTATTTTACTCTCGCGATAGGATGGTTGCCTCATGACACAGCCCTTCAATGTTTGCGCCGTCGATCTTGGTGCGGAAAGCGGACGGGTCAGCCTCGGACGCTTCGATGGTTCCCAACTGCACATCGAAGTCATGCATCGTTTCCCGAATCGCTCCATGCGCGTGGCCGGCACCCTGCATTGGGATACGCTCGCCCTCTTTGATGAAATCGTGCAAGGCATCCGTAAAGCGGTGCAGGCGGCCGGTGGCCCGATAGCCTCGGTCGGTGTCGATACCTGGGGCGTCGATTTCGGTATCCTCGACGAGAACGGCGCATTGCTGGGCATCCCGGTCCATTACCGCGACACACGAACCAAAGGGCTCATCGAGGAAGTGACCGCGCAGATTTCGAAAGAAGAAATTTTCGCACAAAGCGGCATCGCCTTCTGGCCATTCAACACGCTCTACCAGCTACGGGCGCTCGCGCTGCAACACTCGCCGTTGCTGCGTGAGGGCAAAACGCTGCTCTTCACCCCGGACTTATTGCATTACTGGCTTTGTGGCACGAAGGTCAGCGAGCGTTCCATCGCCAGTACCTCGCAGTGTCTTGACGTCAATACGGATGAGTGGTTGACCGATCTGCTCGCCAGTCTCGATATTCCCGCGCATTTCTTGCCGAAGGTCGTGCCCGCCGGTACCATTCTCGGCCCCCTGCTGCCCGACGTGGCGGCCGCCGTGGGGCAAGAGGCGATGCAGGTCATCACCCCAGCGAGCCATGATACGGCTTCCGCCGTCGTCGCCACCCCACTCTCGTCCGCCGATGCGGCGTATTTGAGCTGCGGCACCTGGTCGCTACTCGGGGTGGAGAGCGCGACGCCGATGGCGACACCTGCCGCGTTGGCCGCCGAATTCACCAATGAAAAGGGGATCGGCGACACCTATCGCGTGTTGAAAAATATCATGGGGCTGTGGTTGGTGCAGCAGTCGCGCGCCGCCTGGGCGCGTGCCGGGCAACAGTATGAATATGCCGAACTGGCCGCGCTCGCCCAAGAGGGCACGCCGTTCCGGTCTTGGATCGATCCGAACGACTTGCGCTTCTACGCGCCCGCCGATATGGTCACCGCCGTGCAGCAAGCGTGCGCGGATTCCGGCCAACCCGTACCCGAAACCGTAGCTGACGTGATGCGCTGCCTGCTGGAAAGCCTCGCCTTCACCTATCGCGGCGCCGTGGATCAATTGGAAGAGTTGAAGGGGATCAGCATCCCGTGCCTGCATGTCATCGGCGGTGGTTCGCAAAACACCACGCTCTGCCAATGGACCGCCAACGCGTTGGGACGCCCGGTCATCGCCGGTCCGACCGAGGGCACGACCATGGGCAACCTGCTCGTGCAGCTCATGGCGCTGGGCAAAGTGCGCGACCTCGCGGAAATTCGCCAGATCGTGCGACAGTCCACCGACCTCATTACCTACGAACCCGTCGCCGATGACGCCTGGCAGTCCGCCTATGCGGAATATCGCCAGCGCCTTGCGGCAATGGCGAACGCCCGCTAACCGTATCGATCTTACGCAATAACGGGGCGCAGCCATTGAACTGCGCCCCGTTATTTGCGTAAATCATACTTGCAGCGTGATGAATTTCTTCTCCAGCCACTGCAGTTCTTCATCCGGCAATGGGACGGGATTACCAACCGTCATCGCGTTCAGCAAGCTCTGCGCGAACACTTCGAGTGTGTCCAGGATATCATACGCTTCCCACAGGTCTTTCCCCCAGG
>DASXVL010000754.1:0-1745 GCA_036504255.1 Armatimonadota bacterium
GCCGCTACTACCGCGCCGTGTTGCGCGAGGTGAAGACACGCTATCCCGACCTCGACACGCGTTACGTCATGGTCTTCAACGAGCCGGACTATGAGTATCCGCGCTCCTGGGAAAAACGCAGCCAAGCCGAATCGGTGAAGTTCTTCTACACTCTCTACAATATGTTGCAGGCGGACATCCACAAGGAGTTCCCCGCGGTGACGCTGCTCGGCCCGAGTATATCCCGCTTTATGGGGTGGGTCGATTGGCAGGCATGGACGCTGCCCTTCCTGCAGCAGGCGCCGCAGGCCACGCTCTTCAACTGCCAGCCGTACACCGCCACCTTCACCGATTTGCTCGCGTGGACATCCATGCTGCAGGCCACCTCGCTCAAACTCAACGGGCATCGCATCCCGCTGGTGGCGACCGAGCATAACGTTGACCTGAACAAGCCGGCGAGTGACTGGTGGAAGGATGTCTACCATGCCAAGCGCGTGCATGACGAGGCGGATATCCTCTTCGGCATGTTGGAGCACCCGGACCAGTTCGCCATCAAAACCTACTTCTATTATCACTACACCAACACGTGGAGCGATATGTGGTTCGCGCATGACGGCGTCGTCGAGTCCGCGCCCACCTACTGGCTGTATTGGACGATGCGCGACGTGCGTGGCACGCGCCTCTACAGCGCACTTGACCGTGAAGCCGACCGTGGCGTGGTGCGCAGCATTGCTGCCCGCGACGGCCACGAACTGACGCTCGCGCTGTACAACGGCGGCGATACGGTGAAGACGGTGCGCCTGAACGTGCTTTGGCCCAAGGGGTTCTGTGCCTCGGCCGCCATCATCGATAGCCTGAGCTACGACCCGGCGAAGCAGCAATTCAGCCACAACACGGCGATGGCTATCCCCGCCCCGGCGAGTATCAGCCTCGCGCCCGGCGAAGTGAAGAAGCTGCGCTGGGCGATGCCTACTCGCCTGGATGCGACACCGGCGTTGCAGGAGCAGGAATACTTTGCGGGTGACACCGCCGTCACCGTGAGCGGCACGGAGAAAACGCTTACCATCCCCGCGCGCGCCGCCAAAGGCACCGAAACGGTCTTTGTTCGCGCCGCCGTCTATGTGGATGACGTGCTCGCCACGGAGCGCATAGACTGGACCGTGAACGGCCATGAATGCTCCCAGCCTTTCGTCCCAGTCAAAGGCGCGCAGCCCATCGCCTACATCGAGAGCGCACTGCCCGCCGCCTGGGTGCAGGCCGCGAATACGGTGGTCTTCGCGCCGGTACCCGACGCGCCCTACCGAGTGATGTTCGCCTCGCTCGTCTATCGCCCGCAACCTGTCACGGCCCCACCTTTCGTGCTTGCGCCGAACAGCGGGGCGGATGCGCCTGTACGGCTGACGCTCGCCATGCCTGCCACCGTCGTACCCGGTCCGGTGACACTCACCGTGAATGCCGTGAATAGTGGCGCACAGGCAATGCGCGGCCCGCTGCGCGTGACACTGCCCGAGGGGTGGAGCGTGGCGAACACGCTGCCCACGCTCACCGTTCCGGCGAAAGGCGCCGGCAAGGCAGCCCTCGCGCTCAACGTACCCGCCGGGCAGATGCGCGGCGACCAATTCCTCACCGTCACCTTCACACCGGAGGGCGGTGCGCCCATCAGCGCGCGGCGCGGCGCAAGTTATCAGCCACCGCTGGTGGCCGCCTACGCGCAGAAGCCGCTGGTTATTGACGGCAAGCTCGACGACTGGGCGGGCACACCCATC
>DASXVL010000755.1:0-11640 GCA_036504255.1 Armatimonadota bacterium
CGCCACCTGGGACCGCTACTTCGTCGAAGCCGCGATGAAGCCGGAATATGGCAGCGCCATCGGGCTGCTCGCCGCCTATCAGGATAACCGCAACTACCTCCTCTTCCGCTGGCAAGCGAAAGATTTTGCTGCACCTGCCGCTCCGTGTATGGAACTGATCGCCATGATGGACGGCATGCCGCGCGTCCTGGCGACAGCGCCGTGCGGCTTCGACCCCGAGCAGTGGTATCGACTGCGTATCAATCTCACCTGGACCCGCGTGCAGGCGCTGGTCGATGATGCGGTAGTATTAGAGGCGGATAATCCCGGCCCCGTGGAGGGATTGGTCGGCTTATATGCCGACGGCGCCGCGTCGCCCCACCGCCCCAAGCTGGATGACCTGACCGCGACGATGTACCGCACCGAAGATACCGCCACCGGGCGCATCGTGAATGACGCGGCGGACGCCCTCCGCGCGACCAGTTGTATGTACTTCGATGATGTGCGGGTGGGGCCCTGGGAGAGCACGGATGATCTCATGACCGCCGCCTATCCCCAAGAACGAACGGGTGCATGGACCGTGAAGGACGACACGATGACCGCGGCCGGGGCCGGGCGATGGATGACTGGTTGTTATTACAATAATCGTTACATTATACAAACCCGTGTACGTCTGCCCGTGAATGGACGGGGTGGATTGCTCTTCCACCTGGATGCGCAGCATCGCGGCTACGCCTGGGTCATCACGCCGACCGGCCAGCAGTTACAGCCCATCAACGGTACGGACTGGCTCCCCGCCGTGGATAGTGCCGCGACGACGAGCAAACCCGGGGAGTGGGTAGATCTGCGCGTGGTAGCCGATGCGGCGTATGTCGCCTGCTATTCCAACGGCGTCCGGGTGTTGGAAGCCTACGACCCCGCACGCATGGGTGGGCGATGCGGCATCTGGTCGGTCACGCCTGGATTCACCTGGAGCCGGATCGTCCAGCAACCACTGGAGACGCAACTTCAGGCGCTCCAGGTGCATCCGCAGTTCGATAAGGACAAATGGTTAGTCACCTGGTCGAGTGCCGAAGCGGATTGGTATCCCTCGTTCACGCCAAAGGCCTACGTCACCCCTGCCGGCCTGCCCCATGAAACCATCGGTCCCGCGGCGCCGCTGCCAACGGACCAGGCAGGCCTGTATTGGCACAAAGGGGGACATTATCATGATCTCCAGGTGTCCATCCCGCTCACGCCGGCGACGTGTGCGGATCAAATCGTGTATTTGACCTCCGCGTATGCTCCTGCTCAGGGGTATCGACTCTGCCTGCAACGGGAGGGGGCACGGACAGTGATCCAGCTTTGGCGTCAGGAGGCCATGATCGGCGCCTACCCGTGCACCCTGTCGGCGCGCGCACGCCTGCTGCTCGAACGGCGCGGGTCCTTCCTGTTGTTGCGCCTGCAGTCGCTGGATCCCAGCGGCACGCAGGAAGCACCGGAGATCCTGACCGATAGCCTGCTCACCGCGTACCGTGATCCCCAACCGTTGCCTGCCCATCAAATCGGCTTTACCGTGACCGTTCCGCAACTGCCGGCTGCCGCCGTCACCGTCTGTTCTGATCGTCTCCAGGATACCTTTGAACGTGCTCCGGTCGCCTGGACGACGCAAAGCGGCGTGTGGGCGGTGATGGCGCGTTATGCCTGCCAACCGAAGTGGAACTGGTTCGGCGGCTTCGGCGCGGGCACCCCCACGGTGTGGAGTAAATACCGTCTTGACGGTGATCAGACGGTGGAAGCCTATCTGGGCATCAAGATGCAGTACGACAATGCCCCGGAAGAATACAGCCAGCGCTTCCGCGACGTCAACCTGACCATCTGCGCGGACGGCGCCCATCTGAACACCGGCTACAGCCTGATCCGCGGCGGGCGCCCGGGGAAGGACGCCGTCACCCTACTGCTGCGCCGTAATACGGTAGTCTGGTCGAGCACCGATCCGGCCTATCTGCTGCCCCCCCAGGGCACCGGCCATCGCCAGTGGTTTGCCACACGCCTGGAGAAGGAGGGCGCCACCCTGCGCGTGTTCATCGATAACCGATTGGCAACCACCTATGTCGATCCCCAACCGCTCTCCGGCGGCTACGCGGCGTGCTGGACGCTCAACAACGGCATCATGCTGGGGCGGGCCAACCTCTCGGCGGAACGCATGACGCCCGGCCATCCGCAGGCTGCCGCGCCTCTCGCCGTGCAGGAAGCGCTGCAACCACGGGTGACCCCCAGCATCACCTGGAATGGCACGCCGCTGCCGATTGCCACCTTCGAAAGCGGACTGGACGGCTGGACGGAACGTGCCGGGGGATGGAGCGGGCGGATCATTCGGGAACGCACGACCGATCCCCAGCGGGGGAGCAACACCGTGCTGGCCATCGTGAATCCGTACCCCGCGGGAGAATTTGCCATTGCGATGAGCACCACTCCGCGTGACCTGGCGGCGCTGCCGATCTTCCACATGGACTACCGTGCCGATCCCGGCAGTCAGGTCAATCTCTACCTGCTGCGCCAGGGACACTGGTACGAGTGTGTGCTTTCCGGCACGCCCAGCGCCGCTCCGGGCATCGACGCGCTGGGGAACGCCGAGTTTCACGCGGACGGCACCTGGCATCACCTGGTCGTCGATCTCGGCACGCAATTACGCCGGGCATTGTTGCAGCAAACCGGCACCGCACCGGACAGCCTGCTAATCGAGCAGATGGTGCTGGCGGATTGGCAAGCCGCCCCGCTGCAGCGCACCTACGGGTTTGGCGAGAGCCCGGGCGGTTCCATCCTGCGCGTGGATAATGCCGTGCTCACCCCCCGGCTGACCGGCCCAGTGACGGTCGCCTGGTCGGAGCCCACCGGTCGCCCGACCCGTTGGCGTATCGGGATCGATGCCGTCCCGCAGGGGGTGCCCACGACCGAGAGCATGGACACGTCGGTCTCCGTACAACCGGCGCCGGGCATCCGCTATCTTCACCTGCAGCCGCAAGAGCCGGATGGGCGGTGGGTGGCGACACTCCACCTGCCACTGACACCGCTCATCGGCGCTGACGGGGAGACCGCCTTGCGTGCCAGTGAACCCAGGAAGCCTGCCGGGCCGTAACAATTGAAATCTGGAACCAACAGCAAAAATAACTGCAACAGAGTGAAGGAGACCGATGATGATGACCAGGATGCCCCGTTGCGTCGTCTGGGGATGGACCCTCATACTACTCGTCTGTGCGCTGGGACCTGTGTGGGCACAGCCGACGCCCGATGAGACGGTGCTGTTGCAGGCCAACACGCTGTTCGACCAGCGGCAATATCTCACGGCGATTCCGCAATATATGCAATTTCTGACGAAGTTCCCTGCCAGCAAGGCCGGTGATCAGGCCACCGTGAAATTGGGACGCTGCTACTTCGAAATGAAGCAGTGGAAGGACGCCATCCAGACGTTAGATGGTTTCCGCCAGCGGTATCCTGCCAGTCCGCTGGCCCCGGATGTGACCGTGCTCCTCTTTCGTTCGCTCATCGCACAGCCGGAGATGACGCGGGCGAAAACCGTCTGGGACGAACTCTTCACCAAATGGCCGAAGACGGACTACGCCTGGCAAGCGGCGGAAGCCTATTACCAGGCGAAGGCCTTGACGGATTCTGAACAAGCCTTGACGTGGCTGGACGGGGTGGCCAAACAAGGGGTCCTCCCGGAGAATGCGCCGTTGCGGGTCACACAATTGCGATTGCGCTTTCTGGAAACGACCAAACCCACGCAATTCCTGACGGAAGCGCTCCCGCTGATCACCGCAGGTAAAGACGCGAAGACTCCCGCGGACCTGACAGTGCCGCAAGATTTGGCGCGGCGTGTCTATGGCCCGTTGATGAACGCTGGGCGCTACGAGGAGGCGAAGAACCTCTCGCAAGGGCTGCAGGATGCACTCGCCCGCCTGGGAAATCCCGCGAATGGCCTTCAAGCCGACCTGACCGCCTATTTCGCGGCGCTGGAACGCTCGAACACGACGCGGTTTCTCGCGGAGGCGTTGCCACTGGCCAAGCAAATTCCGGCAGCCGCCACGAAGGGGGATGCCGCGTGGCCGGCCGATCTGGCTCGCCGCCTGTATACGCCGCTGATCCTCGCGGATCGTCTTGAGGAGGCGACGGCGCTCCAGGACCAAGTACAGGTGAAGTTGCTGACGCTGGGGTTGAACGATGCGCAGGCGACGGACCGCATCACCTATCTGACGGCCCGCATGAATTACCTGGAACGGATGCGACCGGCGCAATTTCAGGCAGAAGCCCTCGCCTTGATCACCAGTACGCAGGCCACCAGCGCCCCGGCGATGCAGGTGCCGGCCGATGTAACCCGCCGGCTGTATCTCCCGCTGATGAGTGCCGGGCGCTTGCCGGAGGCCGGGGTGATCCACGAGCGCGTCTCCGGCGATTTGGTGAAACTCGGCAATCCGAGCAACTGGGCCGTGCTCGATCTCACCGCCTATCTGGCAGCGCTGGAACGCACCAATCCCGCCCAGTTCATCAAAGAGGCCACGGCCGTCATCGCGAAATCCGGGGAGGCGAAGTCGCTGCCTGAATTACTCCTGCCGGCTGATCTGGCCCGCCGGTTGTATGGGATGATGCTCCCGCAAGGGCGGATCGACGAGACGGATAATTTTCATCAGCAGCTACAACGTGCGCTGACCACCCTGGGCGCCGTGGATTACGCGCAGAACGACACCATCGCCTTTACGACAGCACGCCTGAACGCCCTGGAGAAGAACAACCCCGCCCAGTTTGTCACGGATGCCTTGGCCGTCTGCGGAACGCAGAGCACGGCAAAAACGCCGCTGGATTTGACATTGCCGGTGACGTTCGCCGCACGCGTCTACGCTCCGCTCATTGCCGCGGGCCGGGTGGAGGACGCGAAAGGATTGTACGGACAACTGGAGACCACACTGGTCCGCTTTGGCAATCCGAACGATGGGGTGCGTGCGAACCGGATCGCCTTTTACGGCGCCCTTGAACGGGGCAATCCAGCACGTTTCCTCACGGACGCGACGGCATTGCTTCGGGCGGCGGAGACCACGACGTCTCCTGCCGACCTGCTGTTTGCCATCAGTATCGCGCCACAAACCTTCGCCGCGCTGGCGCAGGCGAATCGCTTGGAGGACTTGAAAGCGCTGCATACCGCGCTGCAAACAGCCTGCGGGAAGATTGCCATCGCTCCGGAGAGCGTGCAGGCGGAGCAGAATGCCTTCCTGACGGCCTATGAACGCTACAAGCCCGATCTCTTCCTCACGGAAGCCCAGGCGCGGCTCGACACGCTGGCCACAGCGAAAACTCAGGAGGAGGCGAAAATCCCCGCGGAACTCGTCCGGCGCGTCTATGTGACGTTCTGTACGGCGGGTCGCCTGGTGGATGCCCAGGCGCTCAATACGCAAGCACAAGCGACCTTAATCAAACTCAGCGCCACCGATTTGGTGAAGGCTGATGCCCTGGCCTACCGCACGGCGCGGTTGTCCGCTCTGGAGCGCAGCAATCCTGCGCAGTTCGTGCAGGAGGCGACGCCGGTAGTCGCCACCGTCAAGGATGCGGTGACTGCGGCAGATCTGGTCGTGCCCACAGACCTGGCACACCGTTGTTATCCGATCCTCTGCCAAGCGGGCCGATTGGAGGAGGGGAAAGGTCTCACCGACCAGATCCAGGCAGCGGCCACCAAATGGAGTACGCCGGACGTGGTGGCCGCCGAGGCGTTGCTCTATCAGACGCAACGGCTGGCCTATCTGGAGCGCCTGCAACCGTCTCAATTCCTGAAGGAAGCGTCCACGGTGCTCACGGCGACCAAATGCACCAATGCGAACTGGACGACGCTGGTGGACTTAGCGCGCCGGGTCTATGGGCCGCTCTACCTGGCGGGGCGTGGCGCCGAGGCGGACACGCTCCACGGGCAACTGCAGACGCGCCTGCAGGCCCTGGGCTTGCCGGATCCTGTTCTGACCGATAAAAACAATGTTCAGACGGCGCGTTTAGCCTATTGGGAGAAAGCCGATCTGGCGCGCTTCCTGACTGAGGGACTGGCCGCCATCGCGGCCACGAAAGAGGCCCAATCTCCGCTGGCCCTCACGGTGCCGTTAAGCCTACCGGGCCGTCTCTATGTTCCGCTGTTGAAAGCGGGGCGGTTTGACGACGTCAAATCGGCTCATGGGCAAGTGCAGGCGGCGCTGGTGCGCTTTGGCAATCCGGGCAATGGGCTCACGACGGAACTTGGCGCTTATTATACCGCGTTAGAGAGCGCCAATGCTCCGCAATTTCTCCCGGAAACGCAAGCCTTCCTGGCCACGGGCATCGACGGAAAGACCCCGGCCGAAATCACCCTGCGCACCGACCTCGCTCGGCGCGTATACGCACCCCTCTTCAGTCAGAATAAGCTGCCAGAGGCCGAGGGGCTCCACCAACAACTGCAACGGCAATTGACCAGCGTGAACGCCTCCGATCTCGCCCAGACGGATACCAGTAATTATCTGTCGGCGCGCCTGGCGTTTCTCGAGAAGGCCAATGCGGGGCAGTTCCTGACGGAAGCGCAGGCGCCTTTCGCCGGGCTGGCGACGGCCAAGACGGCCGCCGATCTGGCGCAGCCCGTGGCGCTGGCACCTCGCGTCTACCCACCACTGATCGCCGCCGGGCGCGTGGATGACGCCAAGGGGGTCTATCAGCAGCTCGAAACCGCGCTGCGCAAATTCGGCAACCCCAATGATGGGATCAAAGCCAATCGTACCGCGTTCTACGGAGCACTCGAACGGGGAAATCCGGTACGGTTCCTGATGGAAGCGACCGCCTTGCTGGGGAGCGCCCCGTCGATGACCGCTCCGGCGGATCTCCTCTATGCCCTCAGCCTCGCGCCGCAAACCTTCACCGCGCTGGCGCAGACCAATCGCCTGGAGGAGATGAAAACACTGCATCAGACGCTGCAGACAGCTTGTGGCAAGCTCACCATCCCAGCGGACAGCCTGCAAGCTGAGCTGAACGCGTACTTGACAGCCTATGAGCGTTATAAATCCGACCTGTTCCTCGCGGAAGCCCAGACCCGGTTGGCTGCGCTGGCTACGGCGAAAACGGTCGATGAGGCAACATTCCCTGTCGAATTGGCGCGCCGTGCCTATCCCATATTGGGTACGAGTGGTCGCTTGGCGGAAGCCCAGACGCTGAATACGCAGGTACAGTCCACCTTGACGAAGCTGGGGGCGACCGAGCTGGCGAAGGCCGATACCCTCGCGTATCGCATGGCACGGTTGTCTATCCTGGAGCGCAGCAACCCCGCGCAGTTCGTCCAGGAGGCGACGTCAATCATCATAGGGGTCAAAGAGGCCACCAGTGCAGCAGACCTGGCCATACCGACCGATCTGGCACACCGTTGCTATCCGATTCTCTGCCAGGCTGGACGGTTGGACGACGCCAAATCGCTGGCGGAGCAACTCCAAACGGCCACCGCGAAATGGAGCACTCCGGAAGCGGCACAGGCGGAACTCCAGGTGTATCAGACCGCACGGCTCGCGTACCTGGAACGCACCATCCCCACGCAGTTCGCGACGGAGGCCCTGGCGAACCTGGCGGCGACGACGGCAACCACAGCCTCCGCGTGGGCGAGCCCACTTGATCTCGCGCGCCGTGCGTACGCACCGCTCTATCAGACCGGGCGCGGGACGGACGCTGATACCCTCCACGGGCAATTGCAGGAACGTCTGAAAAGCGCCGGGCTGCCGGAGGCGGTGCTGACGGATACCGCCAATTATCTGACCGCACGTCTGGCGTTCCTGGAAAAGACGGATCCAGCACGCTTCCTGACGGAAGGAGTGGCCGCGCTCTCGGCGGTCAAGGAGGCCCCAGCGCCCGCCGCACTGGCCGTACCCATCAGCCTGCCGGCACGGCTGTATGGTCCACTCCTGAAGGCCGGACGCCTGGAGGATGTGCAAACCGCCCATACGCAATTGCAAACCGCATTGACGCGTTTGGGCAATCCGAACAATGGGTCAGCCACCGAAGTGAGCGCATATTACGCGGCACTGGAAAGCGCGATGCCGGCGACCTTCCTTGCGGAAGTGACCACCGTGGTGACCGCCACCAGCACCGCGACGAAAGCGAGTGAGTTGCAGATGCCCCTCGACTTGGGGCGGCGCGCGTATCCCGTACTGTTTGCCGCCGGGCGCGTCGACGAGGCCAAATCCCTGCATGGCAAGTTGCAAGCCAGCCTCACCAAGGTGGGCGCGAGTGATCTCTTGCAGAACGACACCATTAATTACACGATGACCTGGTGGACCTACCTGGAAAAGAACGCCCCCGACCAGTTCCTCACCGAAGCGCTTGCCACCATCGCTGTCACGAAGACGGCGCAGACGGCAGAGGATTTGCGCCAGCCGGTCGATCTGGGCCGGCGCAGCTATCCGTTGCTATTGAACCGCAAACGGCTCTCCGACGCCCAGACGGCACACGGGCAACTGCAAACGGCGCTGACGAAATTGGGGAATCCCTTCAATTGGGGGCAGGCAGATACCACCGCGTATCTGGCCGCTCTGGAGAGCACGGATGCCGCGCAATTCCTGACCGAGGCGCGCGCGGTGATCACAGCCGGGCAAACAACGGCCATCCCCTCCGAGGCGCTCTTCCTGGCCGATCTCGCGCGACGGAGCTATCCCGTGCTTCTACAGACCGGCGCCACGGACGAGGCCACGGCGGTGCAGACGCAGCTACAAACGCTGCTCACCCGCGTGGCCGGTCCGGATGCGGCCGCGGCAGATCGCCTGGCGTACCAGACGGCACGCTTTACCGCGCTGGAGCGCACCGCCCCCGCGCAATTCCTCACCGACGCGCTGGCGCTGCTGGCGACCAGTGCGGAGGGGAAAACGTCCGGCGACATTGCGCTGCGCGCGGATCTCGCCCGGCGTCTGTATACCCCACTGGTGACCGCCGGACGGCTGGAGGATGCCGAGACCGTGCATGATCGGACCAGCGCCGTGTTGACGGCGACCCTCGCCGCGGATGATAAGGTCCAGGCGGACACGGATGTCTATCTGGCCACGCTGGAGCGGGGGGCGCCTGGGCGTTTCCTTGACGAAGTGGCTGCTTTCTTGAAAGTCCTCACGCCGGCCAGCATGCCTAAGGTGGCTCCCCGCGCCGTCGATCTCGCACGGCGCGCCTACCCGCAGTATTATGCCGCGAATCGACCTGAAGATGCCCGCACGCTCCATGAGCAGTTCGGCAAGCTGCTCACGGCAGCCAATCTCAACGATATCCTGCAGGCCGATACTACAACCTTCCAACTTGCGCGCTTGGCCTACCTAGAGCGCGCGCGCCCGTCACAATTCCTCACCGAGGCCCTCCCGTTCCTTACCGGGGAGACCACCGTCGTCACAGCGGCCACGCTCCCCGCGCTGGTGGATCTGGCGCGTCGCGTCTATACGCCGTTGTTCTCCTCAGCGCTCTCTGAGGATGCCAAGGCCGTGCATACGCGCCTGCTGGCGCTCGCGGCCAAACTCGGTCTGCCGGCGCAAGCCCAAGCAGATACCGCCGCCTATCAAGTGGCCTGGCTGAGCGCACTCGAAAAGAATAATCCCGCCCAATTCCTCACCGAGGCGCAGGCGATCGTCGATCGGGTAAAAACGGCGACTGGTCCGGCAGATCTGAATCTGCCCGTTACCTTCGCTGGTCGCGTCTATCCCATCATGCTGGCGGCAGGACAATGGGAGGACGCGAGCGCGCGGCATACCCAGATGCAGGCGGCGATCACCCAGTGGGGAAATCCGGGGAATCTCGCGGCCACCGAATTGACGGCGTATATCAACGCCATGACGGACAGCATTACCAAACTCTTCCAGACGGCTGCGTCCTCCCCCGAACTGCGGACGAAGGCGCGGACCATCTATATCGCCGCCTGGTCGTCGGACCCGTCCGTGATGATCGACCGGGTGGTGCCGCTGGTACGCGACCGCCTGATGCGCGATGCCTCCGCCGGAGAGTGGTTGACACCCTATGCCATCCTGGTCGGGCAGGTGCCCCCGGCGCATCCTACGCGGCCGTTGGCCCTGCTCGTGCTCGGACAGTTCGCGCAGAGCCAGGCGCTGGCTACGCAGGTGCGCGGAGGTGATGCGACGGCGCTGGTCACCCAGGCGGAGCGCGCCTTCCGGGCGCTCGTCACCGACTATCCCGGCTCCCCCTATACCGCGCCTGCGTGGACGAGTCTGCTCGCCCTCTACCAGGCGAGTAATCGTGCGGCAGAGGTGGACGCCCTGTTGAAAGGGGCGGCGAATACGACTCCCCTCGTCGATCCTTACGCCTGGCTGGCGAATTATTACTTCTATACCGGCGTGGCGGCGGATGTGCCCAAGGCCGCGGACTATTATGGACGCCTGCTGCAACTGGCGTCGGATAACGCTCAGGCCGCCATCTGGCAATACCGCCTGGCCTGCTGCCTGGAGAAGCAAGGGAAAGCGGCGGAGGCCCTCGCCGCCTATCAGAAGGTGCTCGATGGCTATCCCACGTCGAGCGCCGTGGTGGCGGCAGCGCGGAAGATCGACGCGCTGAAGGGAGGCAAATAATGCGGCGCATGCTGATACTGCTGACGGTGCTGATCGGAGGGGCGCGGCTGGCCGGCGCCCAGCCGACCCCGCAAGATATGCTCTGGCAGTCCGGGGTGGCGGCGGTGCAGGCGGGAGACTGGTATGAGGCCGCCCACATCTGGAATTCCATTATCGGGTTGAAAGAGTGGAAGCTCCGGCAAACACGCGAGGAAGCCATCCTGCAGCTACTCCAAGCCAAGCAGCGCCTCTGCTGCACGGCGGAGGCGCGGGGGATCGCGCTGGACTTGCTCGCAGCCCACCCGGCGGATACCTATACCGTGCGTATTCTCGTGCCGCTCACCACCATTGCGGCGGCAGCCGGTCAGCCAGATCAGGTGGAAGGGGCCGTACGCCTGGCGCTGGATGATCCGATCCGTCCCCCGGAGATCATGGCCCAGTATTTGACCGAAGTCGTCAAGGTCGAACAGCCACGACTCGTCCTGCAGGCGCTGCTGCGCTATCTGGCGGTCCATCCCGCGCATCCGTTGTATCTGCCCATGCGCCTGGCCGCTGCACAACTCGCCGCCGCCGCCGGAGAGCATCCGGCGGCCCTCAACGCCGCGCGCGAGCTACTCGCGGATGCTGCCGGCACCCCGGTGGAAGCCGGCACTGCCGCCCTCGTCGCGGCGGAAGAAGCCGCTCTGGGGCACTATCGGCAAGCCGGGGAAGTCGTCTGGGCGTTGATGCCATATTATCCTACCGATACCACCAGCCAGGTCGCCGCGCTGACGTATTTCCGTCAATCCGGCAACCTCCAGCGCACCGCCGATGTCGCCATGGTTCTCGCCAAAACCACAGTACCTCGCCAAACGGTCGAAACCCTCTTCTGGCTCGGGGAAGTCGCCCTCGCGCAGGGGGACAACGACCATGCCAAACAATGGCTTTCCGCCCTCAACGACGCCGTTCCCGAACACCCCCTCGCCGCCAAAGCGCGCCGACTGCTCAAAAGTCTGACCGCTCCATCACGAGCCGTCGTGACACAGTAATGGCCGATACGCTGCAAGAGAGAAGGAGGCAGACGACAAGAACAAGCGCATGCGAGTACTCACAAGTCGAATGGTGCCTC
>DASXVL010000756.1:0-2371 GCA_036504255.1 Armatimonadota bacterium
GTGGGTCTTTACCAGAGCGCTTGTTCACTAACTCCAACGCATGGTAAAAGATCGACTCCGCCGTGCTCTTCTTGCCGCGCAACATCAATTTGTTGACAAAGCGGGTTACCAGTTCACTGTTATACACCGCGTCCGGTTGAATCACTCGACGCGGCGCAGGTCCTTTTCTCGGCATAGTTCTACTACCCTCAATCGCAATGCGACCCATAATAGGCTGCGGATCTCCGGAAAGGATCACCGTCTCCTAGGGGCAAAATCGGTTTAGATACCCGGCCTTACTTCTTGCGAGCGGCCGCGGCAGCGCCGGCTTTCGGCCGTTTCGCGCCATATTTCGATCGTCCTTGCTTACGATTCTGCACACCAGCGGTGTCCAGAACGCCACGAACGATATGATAGCGGATACCCGGCAAGTCCTTCACACGACCGCCGCGAATCATCACTACCGAGTGCTCCTGCAGGTTGTGGCCTTCGCCCGGGATATACGCCGTCACTTCGATACGGTTCGTCAAGCGTACGCGCGCCACTTTCCGCAATGCGGAGTTCGGTTTTTTCGGTGTGACCGTCCAAACACGCGTGCAGACGCCGCGCTTGAGCGGGCCTTCGATTTGGACGTACTTGCGCTTGTTGGAATTAAAGTTCCAGCCCAGCGCCCACCGCACGGTCGGCGTAATCTTGACCTGCTTATTCTTGCGTCCCTTACGAACTAATTGGTTGATGGTGGGCACGTGTGCCTCCCCCTTCAATTCTCTGGCAGTACAAGTCTGACAGTACGAAAATGATACTCTGTCGTCCGGCATTTTTGCCGAGCGCGACGGGGCCACAGACGATAACAAGACACCGCCTGGGCCACACAAGCGGGAATTTTAGCAGGGAGCAACTCCCTTGTCAACAGACAGGGCATGATTTTTTCACTAATAACGGCCGTTGCGTCACTTATTTCGCGCTGAGCCCTCGCGCACGCCGTGTGACATCCCGGCATTTTCGCGACCGAAGGGCTATGATACAGGATTTTTGTGCATTGCGGTATACAAACTGCTGCTCTCACCGCTCGCTGCGGGTAATTCCCGACAGGAGGCCACGTGAATCGCCGTGCGAAGGCTTGACATGCTCTACGGGATTCACTATTATATGCGCGGTGTATTTGTGAAATTTCCCACAAGCACCTCGCGTCCGAGGCTCCCCGTCGTGTTTCCCTGCGCAATCGGTTCTAACGGCCTCGTGCGAATTAACTGAGGAGGTCTTTCCCCATGGCAGTGAAAGTTGGCATTAACGGGTTCGGTCGCATCGGTCGCCCCGTGCTAAAGACGCTTATTGAACGATTCGCCGGTGAAGTGGAAGTGGTTGGCATCAACGACCTGACCGACCCCAAAACGCTGGCCCATCTGTTCAAGTATGACAGTAACTCCGGCATTTTCGATGGCGAAGTCTCCTACACGGCTGACTCCATCATCGTCAATGGTCATGAAATCAAGATTTCGAAAGAGCGCAATCCGGCCGATCTGCCGTGGAAGGCGCTGGGCGTGGACATCGTGGTCGAGTCCACCGGCCTCTTCACCGACGCTTCCAAGGCGAAAGCGCACCTCGACGCCGGCGCCAAGAAAGTCTTAATCTCCGCTCCGGCCAAGGGCGAAGACGCCACCTTCGTCATCGGCGTCAACGAGCAGACCTACGATCCGTCCAAGCATCATATCATCTCCAACGCGTCCTGCACCACTAACTGTTTGGCGCCGTTCGCGAAGGTGTTGAGCGATACCTTCGGCATCGAATCCGGTCTCATGACGACGATCCATGCCTATACCAATGACCAGCGCATCCTCGATATGCCGCACAGCGACTTACGCCGCGCTCGCGCCGGCGCCCTGTCGATGATCCCGACCACCACCGGCGCCGCGAAAGCGGTCGCGCTGGTGCTGCCGGAATTGAAAGGCAAATTCCACGGCTTCTCCATGCGCGTCCCGACCCCGACCGTGTCCGTCGTGGACCTCACCGTCAACCTGTCCAAGGCTGTCACGGTGGAAGAAGTCAACGCCGCGCTGAAGGCTGCCTCCGATACCATGCCGAACATTCTGGGCTACAGCGACGAACCCCTCGTCTCCATCGACTACAAGGGTGATACGCGCAGTTCGATCATCGACGCGATGAGCACCATGCAAATCGGTGAGAAGATGGTGAAAGTGCTGTCCTGGTACGACAACGAGGCTGGCTATAGCACCCGCCTGTCCGAGTTGACCGTACTGGTTGCCGGCAAACTCTAACACACCTAAATCCGGCGGTATCCGATTTCCGGACTTTCCCGCCACGTCAGATTATATGCTGACTAGCAGACGAGCGGGCCTTTGCGCCCGCTCGTCTGCGTTATCTCACCGACTGG